>JARLJM010000066.1 GCA_031291185.1 Parasulfuritortus sp.
AGCTGGGTAGCGGCCAGCGACCTGCGCATACTTGGCGTCCTGCAACGCATCGCGCTGACCTATTGTCTCGCTGCCTTGCTGCTCCACTATGCCGGCTTGCGCGCGGCCCTGATCTACAGCGTGGCCGTCCTGCTGGGCTATTGGTGGCTGCTGGCAAGCTTCGGCGATTACAGCCTGGCCGGCAACGTCGCGCTCAAGGTGGACCTGTCTCTGTTTGGCGCTTCCCATCTATATAAGGGCGAAGGCATTCCGTTCGACCCCGAAGGCCTGCTCGGCACCCTGCCGGCGACCGTGAACGTGCTGGCTGGTTACGCTATCATGCGCACCCTGCGCCAGCGCCCGAGCGGACAAAAGACCGTAGTGTGGTTTGTCGCGGCGGGCCTGGGGCTGATCGCACTCTCCCTGGCCTGGAATGTCTACCTGCCGATCAACAAGAAGATATGGACCAGTTCCTACGTCCTCTGCACGATAGGGATCGACCTGCTGGCGTTGGCTTTGCTGGTGGAGTTCATCGACATTCGTGGCTGGCGTCGACCAACCCGCTATTTCGAGACGTTCGGCAAGAACACCCTGGCGATCTACCTGTTTGCCGAAATCCTGATGTCCGTTGCCTGGACCGTGAAGATCGGCGACCAGGCCCTGTTCATGTGGATCTATACGCACGGTTTCCAATGGGCCGGGGCAAAATCCGGCTCGCTGCTTATGGCGCTGGCCTTCATGCATCTTTGCTGGATGGTGGCGAACCTGATGGACAAGAAGCGGATTTTCATCCGGTTGTGATGGGTTCTGCGATGAGAAACCTTATTGAATTGAAACACCGTTGCCGCCATGAGCCGGCAGCATTCCACACCTATGGAGGAGTTACCTGAGATGGATTTCGCCCAAGAACAGAGAAATCCGGGCAAGCACCTCGTCGGTATTGCTTTTGTCGTGGCATTTCATGCCCTGCTGATATGGGGGTTGGTAAACGGGTTGGCGCAAAAAGTGGTCGAGGTGGTAAAGGCGCCCCTGGAGGCAACGATCATTCCGGAAATACACAAGCTGCCTCCGCCCCCGCCGCCACAGCCACCGCCGCCCAAGACGGCGGCTCCGCCACCGCCCTTCATTCCGCCTCCCGAGGTCGTCATCGCGGTTCCGCCGCCTGTTGCCGAGACCATCCAGGTCGCCACGAAAGTGCCTCCTCCGGCCCCGGTGCCTTTCACTCCCGCTCCTGCCCCCACCACACACCAAGTGGCACGGACGGCTGCCGTGATCGACCCCAAGCACGCCTGCCCAGAGCCTGAATATCCGCCGACCTCTCGACGCAACGGGGAAACCGGCACGGTCACGCTGCGTTTCCTCATTGATATCAATGGCCAGGTCATCGACAGCAAGATTTTGACTTCGAGCGGTCATCCTCGTCTGGATCGGGCGGCCATGGATGCACTGTCGAGTTGTGTTTTCCGTCCCGGCACCGTGGACGGCAAGCCGGAGCAGTCCTGGGCAAACATCAAATACGATTGGCGGCTCGATTAGCCGCCCCTCTCTCATTACCAAGGAGATTCACATGAACACTATCGTCAACCGCCGTATCCCCGTCTTCAGCCCCTCGGGGCTTGCAGTCTTGTCCGCCTTGCTGCTGATGGTCGCCGCGCCGTCCGCCCTGGCCGAACCCGCCATGGTCGAAAAGGTGACCAACCCGTACGGCCTGGATGCGCTGTGGAAGGCCGGCGACTTCGTCACCAAGGGCACGCTGATGATCCTGGTGATCATGTCGATGGGCAGCTGGTACATCCTCGTCACCAAGCTGTTCGAACAGTTCAAGTTGTTCCGACAGGCCCGCGCCACGTCGGCATTCTGGCAAGCGGGAAGCATCCAGGAGGGCCTCAACAGCCTGGAGAAGGACAACGCCTTCGGATACATCGCGGAAAACGCATTGCATGCCAGCCAGAACCATGGCGGCAAACTCGCCGAAACGATCGATCACAATACCTGGCTGAGCATGCAGATCCAGCGTACCGCCGACAACGTCCAGAGCCGTCTGCAGGATGGCCTGGCATTCCTCGCCACGGTCAGCTCCACTGCGCCGTTCGTCGGGTTGTTCGGCACGGTCTGGGGCATCTACCACGCCCTGACTGCGATCGGCATTGCCGGGCAGGCGTCGATCGACAAGGTCGCCGGTCCGGTGGGTGAGGCCCTGATCATGACCGCCATCGGCCTGGCGGTGGCCGTGCCGGCCGTGCTCAGCTACAACTGGCTCGTGCGCCGCAACAAGGTCGCCATGGAAAAGGTCCGCAACTTCAACGTAGACCTCCATGCCGCCCTCATGGGTGCCACACCCAGGGCGCGCTGATCATGGCCATGCATATCGCTGACGGCAATGGCGAGGATGAGGTGGTCGCGACCATCAACACGACGCCGCTGGTCGACGTCATGCTGGTCCTGCTGATCATCTTCCTGATCACCATTCCCGTGGTCACTCAAACCGTGCCTGTGACCCTGCCGAAGGAAACCAACGTCGTCACCATCACCAAGCCGGAAAACATCCTGCTGTCGGTGAATCGCGACGGAGAGGTGTTCTGGAACACCTTGCGGATTCCCAGCAACGAAGACCTGGTGACGCGGCTCAAAGCAGTTTCGGGACGCAACCCGCAACCGGAAGTGCACATCCGCGGAGACCAGGAAGCGCGTTACGAAGCCATTGGCCGAATCGTATTCGCCTGTCAGCGTGCCGGCATCGTCAAGGTCGGGTTCATCACTGAACCTCCGGCCAGGAACTGATACGGCTTGACCAGGCGACAACCAGGAAAGGACACAATCATGGCCATCAATCTGGGCCACGGCAGCTCGCAGGACGATGAGGTGATGGTGGAGATCAACACCACGCCGCTGATCGACGTCATGCTCGTGCTGCTCATCATGCTGATCATCACCATCCCCATCCAGACCCATGCTGTCAAGATCAACATGCCGGTCGGCAATCCGCCGCCGCCCCTCGTGCAGCCTCGCGTGATCCAGGTGGATGTGGATTTCGACGGCACGGTGCTGTGGGATGGCGAGGTTGTTCCGGACCGCGCGCACCTCGAAGAACGCATGCGCCAGGTCTCTGCCCAGGCCGATCAGCCCGAGATTCATCTGCGCCCCAACAAGTTCGTAGCCTATAAGGCCGTCGCCATGGTCATGGCCACGGCACAGCGACTGGGTGTCACCAAGATAGGCTTGGTGGGCAATGAACAGTTCGTCAATTGAGGCCTGACCAGTTGCGCGCCTACATCGCCCTAGGCTGGTTCGCCGTCTGCATGTCGGTTGCATCTGTCGGCCATGCGGAAGACAGCTTGCGTCCGGAGGTCGGGACGCCTCTGCTTGCCGCCCAGCAATTGATGAAGGCACAACACTACAAGGAAGCACTGGACAAAGTGCGCGAGGCCGAAGGCGTCGCCGGTCGCACACCCTATGAAAATTTCACGATCGAACGCATGCGTGCTGCCGCCGCCGCCGCGACAGGCGACTACGCGACCGCCACAAAATCCATCGAGTCGCTGATTGCCAGCGGCAAGCTGACGGCCGACGATCAACTGAAAATGATGGAAGCCCTGGCCGGCACCTATTACCGAGCCAAGGATTACACCCGTGCCGTTTACTGGCTTCGGCAATATCAGGCCAGTGGTGGCAAGGATGCCGAGATGCACACGCTGCTTATCCAGTCACTGTATTTCTCCGGGGACTATGCCGCTGCCGCCGGCGAAATCACGGCAACCGTCGCCGATGATGAGCGTAACGGCCGGGTCCCGTCCGAGAACATGTTGCAGCTCCTGGCCAATTGCCAGTCCAAGACGCATGACCCTCAGGGCTATATCGGCACCCTGGAACGCCTGGTCGACCACTACCCGAGAAAGGAATACTGGGCCGACCTCATCTATCGACTGAGGAACAAACCCGGTTTCCCCAATCGACTCGACCTGGATGTCTACCGGCTGCGCCGGGCAAGTGGCACCCTCGATGAAGCCCCGGCCTACGTGGAATATGCAGAGCTGGCGTTGCAGGCCGGATTCCCGGCGGAGGCCAGGATGATCGTCGATGAAGGGTTTCAGAAGAAACTGCTCGGTACTGGCAGTGAGGCGCCCCGCCACAGGCGCCTGCGAGAACTGGCAGCAAGAGAGGCTGGGCTGGATTCGGCCTCCCGAACCGCGAATGCGAATGCCGATGGGCTGGTTAACGATGGCTATGCCCTCATTACACAGGGGAAGTTCAATCAAGGCATCGCCATGATGGAACAGGGTCTCCACAAGGAACAGCAACTCAAGCATAGCGGGGACGCGCATCTGCATCTGGCGCTCGCCTACCTGCAAGCGGGAAACAGAGAAAAATCGATGCAGATTCTAAAAACGCTACTCACCAGCAACGATGGCACGAATGACCTCGCCAGACTGTGGCTGCTGCTGACGCGCCTGGATTAGAGCGCAAGCCATATATCTGTGGTGGTGCGGTTCGTTACACCGTTTCCGGTGGCTGTCGAACGACTTTTCCTGGCCGACAAGCTGACCACCGAGCCAATTTAGGATGCCTTCACTGGCATGGTCTGGGCGGGTCCGTACCAAATTTGATTCGTCTGCCTGATTCGGCAAACGATTTCATCAGGCAAACCTGAGCCCGTCTGGTTATCGGGCGACGCCGATTCTCCCTGCGCCTTTTCGGTTGTTCCTGAGCGACGAAAAGTCCCGGATTCACTAAAATTTGGGAAAACGCTGATTTATTCGAGTTTCGTCGCCCCCCGAAGGCGCGAGCCCAATTAAATCAATGAACTGGATACTCGCTTATGCGGGTATGGCGAATAATTCAGCGCCTCCTTAGAAACATAAAAGAATTCAGGCAGGGAGAGTGTAGATGCCGGTGATTTCTGAGAGAGTCAGGCCGTGCCGTTGCGCGCGCTGATTCTGGCCTTTGCCCTTGGCGCAGCCTTTTTGCAGGTCCAGTCGGTCTTGCCCGATCTGCGCTGGTTGTGGCTGATGCCGCCCCTGTTTCTGATTTCAGGACTGTTGCCAGGGGGCCGTCATGGCGGATTGCTCAAGGTCTTGCTGTCGATTGTGCTGGTGCTGTCCACCGGTTTCTTTTATGCAGCCTGGCGCGCCGATATCCGTCTGTCGGATAAACTGCCATCGGCTTGGGAAGGTCGCGATATCCGGTTGGTCGGCCGGGTCGACGGCTTGCCGGAAAAGACGCCAAGAGGCTGGCGCTTCGTGCTGAATGTGGCGAACGTAGCTACTCCGGACGCACATGTGCCAGCCAAGGTGCAGATCAGCCTGTCCAGTTTTGATGATACGGTCATTCCAGCACCACGGGGAGGTCAGTGTCTCAGCGTCACGGCACGGTTAAATCGACCTCATGCCAGTGTCAATTTTGGCGGCTTCGATTACGAGGGCTGGTTGCTGGAGCGGAATATCCGGGCCCAGGGCTATGCAGAAGGCGCTTTCAGCCCGGCCGATGCCTGCCGTTACAGTCTGACCGGGACGATGGACGGCTGGCGCGACGCGATGCGCGATCGACTGAACAGCGCATTGGCGGACAGACCTTATGCCGGTGTGGTGGTCGGTCTGGCGGTGGGCGACCAGAACGCCATCCCGGATGCCCAGTGGCAGCTTTTCCGGGCGACCGGGGTGACCCATCTCATGAGCATCTCCGGGCTTCATGTCACGTTGCTGGCCAGCATGGTATTCGCACTGGTGAACTGGGGTTGGCGGCGCGTTGGTTTTCTGGCGCTTCATCTGCCGGCGCGACAGGCCGCCAGTCTGGCCGGTTTCGTCACCGCGTTCTGGTATGTGGCCATGACCGGCTTCGGCCTGCCGGCACAGCGCACGCTGTACATGGTCGGGATGGTGGCGGCGGCCCTCTGGTTGGGGCGGATCAATTCGCCGACTCGGGTTCTCGCCGCAGCCCTCGCGTTGGTCGTGTTGATCGATCCGTGGGCGGCGCTGGCGCCTGGGTTCTGGCTGTCGTTCGGTGCCGTTGCCGTGCTGTTCTATGTCGGCTCGGGGCGATTAGCCAGGCCGGCTGTCTGGCGGGAATGGATGCTGGCGCAATGGGCCGTTACCCTGGCCCTGACGCCGGCCCTGCTGTTGATGTTCCACGGCGTTTCGCTGGTTTCGCCGCTGGCCAATGCCTTCGCCATTCCGTTGATCAGCCTGGTTGCCGTGCCGCTGGTCCTGGCCGCGGCGATGTTGCCCATTCCGTTTCTGGCCCATCTGGCGCACTGGGTCATCGCCTTGACCATGACCGGCCTGACCTGGCTGGCGGCACTGCCGCAACCGATCTGGCATGTCGCCGACCCGGATTGGCGAGCATTGGCGCTGGCCTTGCTGGGCACCGGCGTGCTGCTCTTGCCGCGCGGGGTGCCAGGTCGCTGGCTGGGTGCGATCCTGTTTTTGCCGCTACTGTTTCCGGTTCAGGAACGCATGCTGCCGGGCGCGTTTCGGCTGGATATGCTGGATGTCGGACAGGGGCTTGCGGTCGTGGTCCGCACCGGCACGCATGCCCTGGTCTATGACACCGGTCCCCGCTATGCCTCGGGCGACGACGCCGGCGCACGGGTGGTGGCCCCGTTCCTGTTTGCCCGTGGCATCAATCGGCTGGATGGGCTGGTCGTGTCCCATGAAGATAGCGACCACAGTGGCGGGGCGGCTTCGCTCTTGGTCAGTCACGATCCTGTCTGGCGACTG
The DNA here is from genome assembly GCA_031291185.1 of Parasulfuritortus sp. Classification (GTDB taxonomy): domain Bacteria; phylum Pseudomonadota; class Gammaproteobacteria; order Burkholderiales; family Thiobacillaceae; genus Parasulfuritortus. Next base: position 6,693 of record JARLJM010000066.1, read on the forward strand.
GCCTCGTATCCGCTTGAAGGGGCACAACGATGCGCGGCAGGCCAGACATGGCGCTGGGACGGCGTAAATTTCGCCATCCTGCATCCGCTTGCCCGCTTTTATGATGAACCGGGCTTCTCCGAGAACGACATGAGCTGCGTGCTGAGGGTGTCGAGTCCCGAGGGTTCTGTGCTGCTGACCGGAGATATCGCCCGGCTGGGTGAATTGAGCCTGGCACTCTTGCCGCCAGTACAGTTGCACTCCGATGTTCTGGTGGTGCCGCATCATGGCAGCCGGGGGTCTTCCATGGCTGAATTCATCACGGCGGTTCACCCGGATACGGCATTGATTTCAGTTGGCTACAGAAACCGTTTCGGTCACCCCGCACCTGAAACGCTTGCCCGCTATCGCGCGGCTGAAGCCCGGATCGTGCGTACGGACCAGGAGGGCGCACTGAGACTGGATTTCGAGGCGACTGGACGTACCGAGCAACATGCCCGAGACCTGGAAAAACATTATTGGCAACTTCGCTAGGACGCTATACAAAATACCTTCTACCCAGCCTGCCTGCTCTGTTCTGCCCTGATTTTGCAGGATTTTTGGAAATTCCAGGGTGGACTTAATCCACAGTTGTCACATCCTGGCTAAAAATCCACGGCTATCTTGTTGAACTGGCTGATCTATTTTGTAAGTTATTGAAAATAAAAGATATTGAATTGGCTTAAAAAATGATCTCAACCGCAAAATCCGTGTCAGTACAGTCGGTTAGCAAGTCTATGCAGGATTTGTACACAGAGTTATCCACAGCTTTTGTGGATAAGACAGTCCAAGCCTGAAAGACCGGCCAGCGAAGGTTTTTTCCGACACAAAATAGGGGTATAGTTCTCCGTTCCCGGCGGCTTGATGTCGCCGCTTTTGTTTATTTGGTGAACTACATGTCCGAACACCTCATGCAAACCTACGCTCGCCTGCCGGTGGCTTTTACCCGTGGCGAAGGCGTTTGGCTCTACGACGAAAATGGCGACAAGTACCTGGATGCGCTGGCCGGTGTGGCCGTGAACGGTCTCGGTCACGCCCATCCCAAGCTGACCAAGGCGCTGTGCGCACAGGCCGGTACGCTGATCCATACTTCGAATATCTACCGCATCCCCGCTCAGGAGCAGTTGGCCGACAAGCTGTGCGCCCTGTCTGGCATGGATCGGGTGTTCTTCTGCAACTCCGGCGCCGAGGCTAACGAGGCGGCGATCAAGCTGGCCCGTCTGCATGGTCACAACCGGGGTATCGACAACCCTGCCATCGTGGTCATGGAAAAGAGTTTCCACGGCCGTACCCTGGCGACGCTGTCCGCCACCGGAAACCGCAAGGTCCAGGCGGGTTTTGAGCCGCTGGTCGGCGGTTTCGTGCGGGTTCCGTTCGGTGATGCCGATGCGGTGGCGCAATTGGCTGCTCGTCACAACAATATCGTCGCCGTTCTGGTCGAGCCGTTCCAGGGCGAGGGTGGCGTTCAGATCCCGGAAGCGGGTTACCTGGACAAGCTGCGGGCCATCTGCGACAAGAACGAATGGCTGCTGATGCTCGATGAGGTGCAGACCGGCATCGGCCGCACCGGCACCTGGTTCGCCTTCCAGCATACGCACATCGTGCCGGACGTGATGACGCTGGCGAAAGGCCTCGGCTCCGGCGTGCCGATCGGCGCCTGTCTGGCTCATGGCGTCGCGGCCGATGCATTTACGCCCGGCAAGCATGGCTCGACCTTTGGCGGCAATCCGTTTGCCTGCACGGCGGCCATGACGACGCTGAACATCATGGTCGAGGAAGGTCTGCTGGAAAATGCCCTGAAGATCGGCGCTTTCATTCGCGAAACCCTGAGCAAGGAACTGGGCCAGGTGCCCGGCGTCAAGGAAATCCGGGGCCAGGGCCTGATGATCGGCATCGAGCTGGACAAGCCCTGTGGCGAACTGGTGAAGCTCGCCCTGGCCGAAAAACTACTCATCAACGTGACGGCGGACAATGTGGTTCGGCTGCTGCCGCCGCTGGTCATGAGCCAGGACGAAGCCGCCTTGCTCACCGACAAACTGGCTGCGCTGATCTGGGCCTGGCTGAACTGAGGTTGCCATGGCCGTAAAGCATTTTTTGCAGTTCCGGGATCTGGCGCGGGACGAGCTTGAATACGTTTTCCAGCGGACCCGCATCATCAAGGATCGGTTCAAGCGTTACGAACCGTATCACCCGCTGGCCGATCGCACCCTGGCGATGATTTTCGAGAAAAGTTCGACCCGGACCCGGTTGAGCTTCGAGGCCGGCATGCATCAACTGGGCGGCTCTGCCATCTACCTCAATACCCGTGATACCCAGCTGGGCCGCGGGGAGCCGGTCGAGGATGCGGCCCAGGTCATTTCCCGCATGGTCGACATCGTGATGATCCGCACCTTCGAGCAGGACATCATCGAGCGTTTCGCGGCCAATTCCCGCGTGCCGGTGATCAACGGCCTGACCAACGAGTACCATCCCTGCCAGATACTGGCCGACATCTACACCTACATCGAGCACCGGGGCGACATCCGCGGCAAGACCGTGACCTGGATCGGCGACTCGAACAACATGTGCAACACCTGGCTGCAGGCTGCCGAGATATTCGGCTTCAACGTCCACGTTTCGACGCCGCCCGGCTATGAAGTCGAACCCGAGCGCGCCGGCCTGTACGGGACCGATCATTACGAAGAATTCGCCGATCCCATGGATGCCTGCCTGGGCGCCGACCTGGTCACCACCGACGTCTGGACCAGCATGGGCTTCGAGGCGGAAAACGAAGAACGCATGAAGGACTTCGCCGATTGGCAGGTCGATGTCGACATGATGAAGCTCGCCCGGCCCGAAGCCGTGTTCATGCACTGCCTGCCGGCGCACCGCGGCGAGGAGGTTTCGGCCGAGGTGATCGACGGTCCGCAATCCGTTGTCTGGGATGAGGCTGAAAACAGGCTTCATGCCCAGAAGGCGTTGATGGAATATTTGCTGCTGGGCCGGATCGAATCATGAACCTGGCCTATTTCAAGGATCGCGATTCGCTCTACCTCGAACTGTCGCCGGAAAACCCGGACCACGCCTGGGAAGCGCAGGAAGGCATCGTCATCAACCTGTCCGCCGACGGCAGGGTAGTCGGCATCGAGATCGAACTCGCCAGCGGGAAGGCCGACCTGGACATGCTGCGCGTCGGCAATTTTCCGGGTGAGGTCGTCGTGGTCGACGGCAGCGCCCACTGAATCAACCTGGATCGATTGAATCATGAGTGACATCAAGAAAGTCGTGCTGGCCTACTCCGGTGGCCTGGATACCTCGGTCATCCTGAAGTGGCTGCAGGATACCTACCAATGCGAAGTGGTGACCTTCACCGCTGACCTCGGCCAGGGTGAAGAACTGGAACCGGCGCGGGCCAAGGCGCTCAAGTTCGGCATCAAGCCGGAACAGATCTACATCGACGACCTGCGCGAGGAGTTCGTGCGCGACTTCGTCTTCCCGATGTTCCGCGCCAATACTGTCTATGAAGGCGAATATCTGCTCGGCACCTCCATCGCCCGGCCGCTGATCGCCAAGCGCCTGATCGAGATTGTCAACATGACTGGTGCCGACGCCATCTGCCATGGCGCCACCGGCAAGGGGAACGACCAGGTCCGCTTCGAGCTGGGCGCCTATGCGCTCAAGCCCGACGTCAAGGTCATCGCACCGTGGCGCGAATGGGACCTGCTGTCGCGCGAGAAGCTGATCAACTACGCCGAGAAGCACGGCATTCCGGTCGACATGAAGCACAAGTCTGGCGGCTCGCCGTACTCGATGGACGCCAACCTGCTGCACATCTCCTACGAAGGCCGACACCTGGAAGACCCCAACGCCGAGGCCGAGGAAGACATGTGGCGCTGGACCGTGTCACCCGAGAAGGCGCCGGATCAGGCCGAGTACATCACGCTGGACTACAGGCACGGTGACGTGGTCGCCATCAACGGCCAGGCCATGAAGGCGCACGAAGTGCTGGCCGAGCTGAACCGTCTGGGCGGCAAGCATGGCATCGGCCGGCTCGACCTGGTCGAGAACCGCTACGTCGGCATGAAGTCGCGCGGCTGCTACGAGACTCCCGGCGGCACCATCCTGCTGAAAGGTCACCGCGCCATCGAATCCATTACGCTGGACCGTGAAGTCGCCCATCTGAAGGACGACCTGATGCCGCGCTACGCCAGCCTGATCTACAACGGCTACTGGTGGTCGCCCGAGCGCAAGGCGCTGCAGGTGCTGATCGACCACACCCAAGCCAACGTCAACGGCTTCGTCCGCCTCAAGCTGTACAAGGGCAACGTCATCGTGGTCGGTCGCGATTCGAAGACCGACTCGCTGTTCGACTCCACCATCGCCACCTTTGAGGACGACGCCGGTGCCTATGACCAGAAGGACGCCGGCGGCTTCATCAAGCTGAACGCCCTGCGCATGCGCATCGCCGCCAAACTCGACGCCAAAAGGAAATAAGCATGTCCCAGTTCGATAATGTCGCTGTCATCAAGAAGGCCAACGTCTACTTCGACGGCAAGTGCGTTTCCCACACGGTGCAGTTTGCCGACGGTACGAAGAAGAGTGTCGGCGTGATCCTGCCGGCCACGCTGACCTTCAACACCGGCGTGCCGGAGATCATGGAATGCGTGGCCGGTGCCTGCCGCTACAAGATCAAGGGCGAGGACTGGAAATCCAGCCAGGCCGGCGAGTCCTTCAGCGTGCCCGGCAATACCAGCTTCGACATCGAAGTGAGCGGCGAGCCGTATCACTACGTTTGTCATTTCGGCTGAGGTCCGCACCATGCCATCCTTCGACATCGTCTCCGAATCCGACATGGTCGCGCTGAAGAACGCCATCGAAGTGGCGTCGCGCCAGGTCGGCAACCGCTATGACTTCAAGGGCACCAGCGCGGCGCTGGAACTGGATGAAAAGGCCAAGACCATCACCCTGTTCGGCGATTCCGATTTCCAGCTTGAGCAGGTGATCACCATCCTGTTCCCCGAGATGGAGAAGAAGGAACACGACAGCACCAAGCGGCTGGAACATGGCGACATCCAGAAGATTTCCGGCAACAAGGTGAAGCAGGTGCTCCAGATCAAGCTCGGCATCGAGCAGGAACTGTCCAAGAAGATCATCAAGCTGATCAAGGACAGCAAGCTCAAGGTCCAGGCCACTATCCAGGGCGATACCGTGCGGGTCACCGGCGCCAAGCGGGATGTTCTCCAGGATGCCATCGCCCTGGTCCGCAAGTCGATCACCGATTTTCCCCTGCAGTACCAGAACTTCCGCGATTGATTCCAGCCGGCCGAGTACCCTCGCCCGCAGCGCGATGCCGGCGGCGGCTGGGGCTTTGCCTCGCTCTTTTAATGTAAATGCCATGGTCATGTAATGGGTTATATTCATGACATGGTCAACTACATAAAGAGGTTCGCATCTTGAACATCAGACACTTGAGTATCCGCTCCCAACTGGTGATCCTGCTCGGTATGGTGATCGGCCTTTTTTTGATTGCCTCGGTTGTGACCTATCAGGCTCTGGACCGCGCCAGGCAGGACTTCACCCAATTCATCAAGCACGATCAGCAGCTTCTGCTGCAATTCACCGAGCTTTATGCCAACGGTCTCCAGATGGGGCAGGCATTGCGCAACATCATCCTCGACCCGGCCAATCCAAAGGCGCCTGAAAACTTCGATAAGGCTGCCAGGGAGATGGATGATCTGCTCACCAAGGCCAACGATCTGGCGCAGGGTCAGCAGGCCATCGTGGATGATCTGGCCAAAGTGGTGCAATTGAGAGAGCAGCAAAAGGGGCTTCAGAAGGAAATCCGGTCGCTGGTCAGCAGCGGGCAGATCGATCAGGCCAAGATGCTCCTGAACCAGAATGAGACTCCGGTCTGGCGGCAGATGAGACAACTCATCATGGACCAGATCAAGTCCCAGAAACAGGCCATCGAGGCGAGCGAGGAAGAAGTCAGCAGTCATGCCGCCAATGCCCAGTTGACCAGCCTGCTGTTGTCGCTGGCCGCGGTGGCTGCCGGGGTCGGCATCGGCCTCCTGATCATTGCCAACATTGTCGGCCGGTTACGGGACCTGACCGCCTCGATTGAAAACCTGGCCCAGGGAGATGGCGATCTGACCGCCCGGTTGTCGATCGATGGCAATAACGAACTGGGCATGGTGGCGGCCGCATTGAATCGGTTCATCGCTGGTTTGCAGGACCTGGTCAACAGGATCAAGTCCCATGCCGGACAGCTGGAGCACCTGTCCACGCAACTCGCATCGACATCCAGCAGCCTCCGGCAGAGCAGCCATAACGAGTCGAACGCAGTGACGTCGACAGCGTCTTCCATCGAGGAGATGTCATCCAGCATCGCTTCGGTCGCCGATGGCACCGAGCAGGTGCGCCGGGTGTCCAAGGAAAGCGCACAGTATTCCGATCAGGCGCGCGCGCAGATGATTGAATTGAAAGCCGCCATGTCCAGCGCACAGGTTGCGGTGCAGGGCATGTCCGGCTCGGTGGGCCAGTTCCTGGAGAGCACGACGAGCATTATCGGCGCGACCCAGCATGTGAAGGATATTGCCGATCAGATCAACCTGCTGGCGCTCAATGCCGCCATTGAGGCGGCCCGGGCGGGAGAGCAGGGCCGCGGGTTCGCGGTGGTCGCGGACGAAGTCCGGAAGCTGGCGGAAAAAACCGCACTCTACGCGAACGAGATCAGCCAGATCACCTCCGAACTGGGGGGGCGTTCTTCCCAGGTGGAAGCGGCCATCCGGGATGGTGAGGCCGCCCTGGAGGCGAGCGCAAAGTGCAGCGAGACGGCGGCCGACATAATCGGTCAGGCACACAGCTCGGTGATCGAGGCAACACGGGGTATCGAGGAGATTGCCAACTCGACGCGCGAGCAGTCACTGGCCAGCAGCCAGATTTCCAGCAACGTGGAAACGCTGGCCGATATCGCGAACAGCACCGAACACGCCATCGAGCAGTCGGATCGCACCGTACAGGAGATGAAGCAGCTGGCGGACGCGCTCAATGCCGTCGCTGCGCGTTTCCGCACCTGACCGGCTGCAGGCTTATACCAGCAGTCGCTGAATGACCGCTCCGGCCAGCATCAGGCCAAATAGCGGTGGCAGATACGAGATGGTGCCGTTGACTGCGCGTGCCCGGCCGTGGCTGGTCGGCTCGGGCGGGAGCGGCGGCCGGCCGGGCTCGTCGGAATAGACGGTCAAAATCCCTTTTTCGATTCCCTGGCGTTTCAGTCGATGACGCACTTCCCGCGCCAGTGGGCACACCTGGGTTTTGGCAATGTCAGCCAGCTGGATTCGTGTCGGGTCGAGTTTGTTGCCGGCCCCCATGCTGGCGGCGACCGGGATGCCGCGCCGGTAGGCGGTGGCGATCAGCGCCACCTTGCAATTGAGCGAATCGATGCAGTCGACCACGAAGTCGGTGTCGGCGGGGAGCAGACCATCCACATTGTCCGGGTCGATGAAGGTATCGAGGACGGTCAGGTCGCAATCCGGGTTGATGTCGAGGATGCGCTCGGCCATGACCTCGGTCTTCTTGCGGCCGACGGTCGAGAACAGCGCCGGCATCTGGCGGTTGATATTGGACACGGCCACGGTATCCATGTCGACCAGGGTCAGCCGTCCGACGCCGGCGCGCGCCAGCGCCTCGGCGCACCAGGAGCCGACCCCGCCCAGCCCGGCCAGGAAGATGTGACTGGAGGCGAGGCGGGTGACACCTTCGGGGCCGATCAATATCCCGGCCCGTTCGAATTGCGGCGGTATGGTCATTTCACGCTGTAGCCACGGCCTTCCAGACACGAACTGACCGCCCGCAGGTAATCGCCGCGCTGTGGATCGTCGGCGCTGGCGCGGGTCGGGTCATAACCGGTCTGCCGGGTTCCCCAACTGGCGCATTCGATTCTGTCGGACGTGATCCTGGTATCGCTCTGGTTCTTCTTCGGGTAGACGAACAGCAGGTCATTGGCTGGTGAAACCGGCTGGCTTGCGACCGGCTGCTGTGGCGGCAAGGGTGGCGGCGGTGCCACGGTGGCGCTCTCATAGCCCTGCGGCGCATCCACGGTCACATAACCGCCGTTGGCCGCGGTGTAATAAATGCCGTTGGCATAGTAATAAGGGGTCGACCCGATCCAGACCGTGGTGAAGGCGGGCGGGAGCATGGGGATGATGACCCCGGCGGGCGGCGCGACCACGATATAACGCGGCCCTTCCTGCCGGAACCAGACGCCGGCGTCGAAAAAGAAATGCCGGTCATGGAAGCCGATGTCGAGATATCCGGGCGGCAGGATGGACAAGGTGTAGCCGACCCGCGGGTAATAGTGGTCGTGGTGGAAGCGGGTATCCAGCACCCAGCGCGGGTCGTGAAACGCAGGTGCCCCACTCGGCCGGTCACGATGATGATCGTCGCGGTCGGCATGGGCGGTGGTCAGGCCGCAGAGCGCGAGCAGGGCAAACCCGATCAGGGGGCGAAGCAGTCTGGCGTGTGGCATGTTGAACTCCTTGGTCATGTTGTCGAACTTGCTATGCAAGTCGGTATGTCCGGCTCGGCACGGCTCAGAACCAGTTGCTGGCCACGATGCCGGCGAATATGGCCCCGCCGAACCAGTTGTTATGCAGAAAGGCCTTGAAGCAGCGGGCAGGGTCGCGGTTCCGGATCAGGCTGTAATGGTAGCTGGCAATGCCGGCGGCAATGGCCAGTCCGGCGTAGAACGGCCAGTGCAGATGCAATTGTCTGCCGATCCAGGCCAGCAGGCCCAGCGTGATGGCATAGGCAATCATCACGCCGGTCACGTCGTATCTGCCGAAGGTGATGGCCGAAGTCTTGATGCCGATCTTGAGGTCGTCTGCGCGATCCACCATGGCGTATTCCGTATCGTAGGCGATGGCCCAGAAAATGTTGGCGGCCAGGAGCCACCAGGCGATGTGAGGCACGAATTCAATGTGCGCGGCGTAGGCCATCGGGATGCCGAAACCGAAGGCGATGCCCAGATAAGCCTGGGGGATGGCGAGGAAGCGTTTGGTGAACGGATAACTGGCGGCCAGGAAGGCGGCGACCACGGCCAGTTCGAGCAGCAGCCGGTTGTGCAGGGGCAGGATAAGCAGCAGGGCCAGCAGGGACAGGGCGCCCGCCAGCAGGAGGGCTTCCCGGGGGCTGACCTTGCCGGCCGCCAGCGGTCGGTCCCGGGTCCGTGCCACATGCGGGTCGAAGTCGCGGTCGGCGTAATCGTTGATGACGCAGCCGGCCGAGCGCATCAGCACCAGTCCCAGCGCGAAGACCCAGAGAATGATCGGGTCGGGATGGCCGGCGCTGGATAGCCACAAGGCCCAGAGAGTCGGCCAGGCCAGGAGCAGGATGCCGATCGGCTTGTCCAGCCGCATCAGTTTTTCGTACAGGGAGAGTCGGTCTTTCCAGTTCATGGCGATTTTGCAAGATGAAGTACGGAGGGCAGGAACACTTCGGTGACCTGGATCGGCTCGAGGTCGAGGGCAAACAGGGAGCGACGCGCCCAGAGCTTGTCGGTGGGCTGGTCCAGGAAACCGGCTGCGGCACGGAACAGGGCATGACGGCGATTCAGCTGGCTGTATTCGAGCGGAAAGCGTGCGATGCGCGGGTTGGCAAACAGGGTGGCGCCGAGGGAATGATTGCCCAGTCCGCCCAGGGGCTGCCAGGGGCCGCGCAGGCCGTCGAGCGGGACGACGGTGTGGGCGAAGACCAGGGGCGTGTCGCCACAGAGCAGAAGTACTTCCCGGATCAGCGCATGCTGTTGTCGGGCCAGTTTGAGAGGCGCGACTTCATCCAGATAAGGTTGGCCGACCGACTGTCTCAGACGCTCTACCCGAAAGGTACGGCAATGGGCCTGCAGGCGCCGGGTCAGCGAGCCATGGTCGGTGAGCCAGTGGCGCCAGGGGCCCATGCCCAGGGTCGCCTGCCTCCATCGGTGGATATTCATCATGGCTGGAATTATGACAGGGGCGGGCGGTCAGGCGTGCAGGTAATCGCTGCCGCGCGGCAGCCAGCGCTGCAGGTGGCGGCGGACCGCTTCCGGATCGTGCCTGAGCAGATGATCGGCGGCGTTGCGGGCCTGTTCCAGCAGGTCCTGATCGGTTTCAAGGTCGGCAAAGCGGAGCATCGGCAGGCCCGACTGGCGGGCGCCGAGAAATTCGCCCGGGCCGCGCAGGCGCAGGTCTTCGCGGGCGATCACGAAGCCATCGGTATGCTCCCGGATGATGTGCAGGCGTTGCCGGGCGGTGTCCGAAAGCGGATCGTAATAGAGCAGCAGGCAGGTCGACTCCCGACTGCCGCGGCCGACCCGGCCACGTAGCTGGTGCAGCTGGGCCAGGCCCATGCGCTCGGCGTGTTCGATCACCATCAGGCTGGCATTCGGTACGTCCACGCCGACCTCGATCACTGTGGTGGCGACCAGGATGTCCAGCTCGCCGGCCTTGAAGGCAGTCATCACGGCCCCCTTCTCACTTGATTTCATGCGGCCGTGGGCAAGGCCGATGCGCAGGCCGGGCAGGGCAGCGACCAACTCGGCATGGGCATCCATGGCGGCCTTCAGGTCGATCTTCTCGGATTCTTCGATCAGCGGGCAGACCCAGTAGGCCTGGGCGCCGTCGAGACAATAATCCTTCAGCCGGGCGATCACCTGGTCACGCTTGGCATTGCCCACGGTCCGGGTCGCGACCGGTGTCCGCCCCGGCGGCAGTTCGTCGATGACCGAGACATCGAGGTCGGCGAAATAGCTCATGGCCAGGCTGCGCGGGATGGGCGTGGCCGACATCATCAGGAGGTGAGGAAGGATATTGCCGTCGACGCCTTTTCCCCGCAGGGCCAGGCGCTGCTCGACACCGAACCGGTGCTGCTCGTCGACGATGGCGAGGGCCAGCGACTGGAAGGCGACCTCGTCCTGGAACAGGGCGTGGGTGCCGACGGCGACGGCGGCCTGACCGCTGGAGATTTCTGCCATGGCTTCTTTTTTGACTTTTCCCTTCAGCGCGGCGGCCAGCCAGACCACGCGGATGCCCAGCGGCTCCAGCCATTCACGGAATTTCAGGTACAACTGCTCGGCCAGGATCTCGGTCGGAGCCATGACCGCCGCCTGGTGGCCGCTGCCCACGGCGCTCAGCGCGGCCAGGGCGGCGACGCAGGTCTTGCCGCTGCCGACGTCGCCCTGCAACAGACGGTGCATAGGATGAGATTTGCCGAGGTCGGCCCGGATTTCCTGCAGCACACGCCGCTGCGCAGAGGTCAGCGGAAAGGGCAGTCGGGCGGCGAAGCGGTCTGCCAGGCCTGAGTCGCTGGCCAGGACCGGTGCGATCTGGCGATTGCGTTCGCGGGTATGAAGCCGGAGCGACAACTGCTGGGTCAGCAGTTCGTCGAACTTGATCCGGCGCCAGGCAGGATGCTCGCGCGATTCGAGTGCCGTCAGGCTGTCCTCGGGCGTCGGCGCGTGGAGTCGGGTTACCGCCTCGTCGAAGGCGGGCAGCGCCAGGCGGACACGCAGCGACTCGGGCAGGGTGTCGCTCAGGTCGGCGTTGGCCAAGGTCGCGGCGACGGCTTTCTGGATCCGGTTCTGGGACAGGCCGGCCACGGTCGGATAGATCGGGGTCAGCCGGTCCGGTAGCGGCGCGTTCGCGCCGACGACCCGCCAGCGCGGATGGACCATCTCGTCACCGAAGAAGCCGGGCCGCACTTCGCCGAACAGACGCAGCCGGACGCCGGGTTTCAGGCTGGCCTGCTGGCTTGGATAGAAATTCAGCATGCGAAGGTGGAACGGGGCATCCGAGCCTGTTTCGGTCAGGTTTGCCAGGAGTTGCCGCCGGGGCCGGAACACGACCTCGGCCTGGGTGACGATGCCCTCCACCAGCACCGGCAGGCCGGGGCGGGCGTCGCGCAGGCGGGTCAGACGGGTTTCATCCTCATAGCGCAACGGCAGGTGGAGGGTCAGTGCCTCGGCGCTGGCCAGCCCCAGTTTTTCGTGAACCGATGTGTCCTGGGCGGGCTTTGCCATGGTGCTGCCGCCGAGGTCAGACCTTCTTCGCGACGACGGATTGCAGCTTGCCCAGCTTGTCGAGCATCTGGTCTTTCAGCGCCAGCAGGTCGTGCATGCATTGGCGGGCCTGCTCGTGTTGGCCTGCTTCGCGCAACCGGATAATGTCGGGGCCCAGTTTGTGGACATCCCGGTGGATGGCTTCGAGTTCCCGGAATTCGTCCAGGTGACCGTAGCGCACCAATCCATGACCGTAGTACCAGTGGCCGAAGCGGCATTGATGATGGTCGGTGAGCTCGGCTTCGGAGAGCTGCAGGTTGCCGCCCTCCAGACTCATGGCGATCCGGTGCACCCATTTCAGGTGGTCGTATTGGGCGACCAGCAGGGGAAAGTCGATCATTTCCCAATGGGCGTCGGCCCACAGCGCCCATTGCGGGTCGGGCCGGAAGCCGGCGACCCACTCCGGAATCTGCTCCGCAGGCATGGGCCGGGCAATGCCGTAACCCTGGACCAGATCGCAGCCCAGGCGCATGAGCAGGACGCCCTGTTCCGGCGTTTCAACCCCTTCGGCCACCACGATCCGGCGGAAGGCCGAGGCCAGGCCGATGATGCCTTCGACCAGGGCGAGGTCGTCGCTGTCGTCGAGCACATCGCGGACGAAGGACTGGTCGATCTTGATGGTGCCGGCCGGAATCTCCTTCAGGTAGGTGAGCGAGGCATAGCCGGTGCCGAAATCGTCCAGGCTGAAGTGGATGCCCAGCGCTTCGCAATCCTTGATCACCTTCTGGACGTGTGCGGTATTGGTGATGGCCGAGGATTCGAGAATCTCGAATTCCAGCGTGCCGCGCGGCAGGTCCGGGAAATCGCTCAGGCAGCACTGTACGCATTCGGCAAAGTCCTCGCGCAGAAGCTGGCGGGCGGCGATGTTCACGCTGACGTTCAGGTTGATACCGTGTTCCCGCCACTGCATGACTTGCGTCAGTGCCCGGCGGGTCACCCATTTGCCGATATCGAGGATCAGTTCGTCGTGCTCGGCCTGGGGCAGGAACTCGCCCGGCATGACCAGGCCGCGGTCCGGGTGATTCCAGCGTAGCAGGGCCTCCACACCGATGACCTTGCCATTGCGCAGGTTCACCTTGGGTTGGTAATGCAGCGTCAGCTCATCATTGGCCAGGGCCAGTTTGAGACGTTCCAGTAGTTGCCGGCGGGTGTGGGCCTGCTGGTCCTGCTCGGCGTCGAACAGGTGATAGCTGTTGCGGCCGTATTCCTTGGCCTGGTACATGGCCTGGTCGGCATGGCGAATCAGGGTTTCCGCATCGACCGCATCGAACGGAAACACGGTGACGCCCAGGCTGGCGGTGACCGTGATCTCGCGACCGTCGATCTCGCAGGGCAGTGCAGTCAACTGGAGGATGCGGTTGGTGATGTTTTCCAGGGTGTCCATGTTGGGCAGCCCGGTGACGATCATGACAAACTCGTCGCCACCCACCCGCGCCACCGTGTCGCCAGGCCGGCTGGCCGTGCGGGTGACGTCGGCGCGGGCCACGGTATCGCCCGCCCGCAGGGCCCGGCTGAGCCGCTGCGATATCTTGCGCAACAGGCGGTCACCCACCAGATGTCCATAGCTGTTGTTGACCGTCTTGAAATTGTCCAGGTCCATCAGCATGACTGCGACCAGCAGGTTGCTGCGCTTGGTTTGGGCAATGGTCTGCTGAAGCCGGTCGATGAGCAGCAGGCGATTGGGCAGCCGGGTCAGCGTGTCGATGTGGGCCAGGTCAGGGTGTTCCCCATTCTCGGCGCTGTGGGCGCTGGAGAAGGAAAATACGCAGGCGTCATCGGCCGGGTCGTCGGATCGTATGGTGGTGGCGTTGAGCGACATCTGCCTCTTTTCGCCAGTCTTGCCGGCGCCGTGCAGCTTCCCGCTCCATTGGCCCCGGGTCCGGACGATCTGGCAGATTTCGGTCAGCGATGCCTCGTCATCGTGGGCAATCGGCCGGAGGATGTCGATATGGCGACCGATCGTTTCATCTTCCGTGAACCCGGTCAGTTCCGTAAAAACACGGTTGATCTGGCGGATATGAAAATCCGCGTCGGTAATCAGGATGGCATCGTGGCTGCATTGCAGCAGGCCTGCCAGGAGCGGGGTTGGTTGAGCGGGTGGAGCCAAGGTAACCGATTAGTCCAGTAGTTCAGTGTGGGTTAAACCGAGTCTGCCTAGTTTAGTTCCAGGATGCCATCGGCCTCGACCAGCGCGTTGCGCGGCAGGCTGGCCACGCCCACCGCGGCGCGGGCGGGATAGGGTTGGCTGAAGTACTGGGCCATGATCTCGTTGACCTTGGCGAAGTGGCCCAGGTCGGTCAGGAATACGTTGAGCTTGGCCATGTCGGTCAGGCTGCCGCCGGCGGCTTCGGCCACGGCCCTGAGATTCTGGAACACGCGGTGGATCTGGGCTTCGATGCCTTCAGCCATCTGCATGGAGGCCGGGTCCAGGCCGATCTGCCCGGAGAGATAAACGGTGGTGCCGACCTTGACGGCCTGGGAGTAGGTGCCGATGGCTTGCGGGGCTTCGGCGGTGGAGATGATCTGTCTGCCCATGTCTTTCCTTAGATGATGTTGGCGGTACGGCCCATATGGCCGCCTTTCATTCGGGTGATCCGGGTGACTTCCGGCAGGGTGCGCAGGGCGCGCATCAGGCGGGACAGGTGGACCCGGTTCTGGACCTGGACCGTGAAGTACAGGTGGGTGTATTTGCCGCTTTCCTCTTCCATGTGCACATCGTCGATGTTGGAGCCTTCGGCGGAGATGGCGGAGGCGACCTTGGCCAGTACGCCGCGGTTGTTGGCGACGGTGATGCGGACGCTGACGTCGAAGGTCTTGTCCAGGTCCTGTTCCCATTCCACGTCTACCCACTTGTCGGGGTCCTCGCGGTAATGCTTCACCTGCGGGCAGTCGTGGGTGTGGATGATCAGCCCCTGTTCCTTCTTGATCTGGCCGATGATCGGATCGCCCGGGATCGGCCGGCAGCACTTGGCCAGGCGCACCGCCACGCCCTCCGAGCCGCGGATCAGCAGCGGACCAGTGGCGCGTTGCATGTCCTCACCTTCCTTGGCGAGCAGTTGGCGGGCCACCATCATGCCCAGCTTCTTGCCCAGCCCGATTTCGACCAGGATGTCACCCCGGCTGCGGTTGTTGAGCTTGGTCAGCTGCTCCCAGCGACTTTCGTCAACCTCTGACGGGTCCACGCCCAGGCCGCGCAGGGACTGGTTGAGCAACTGCTGGCCGAGCATCTCGGACTCGTGCTGGTGGACGTGCTTGAGGGCGCTGCGGATGTGGGCGCGGGCCTTGCCGGTCACCGCGAAGTGAATCCAGGCCGGATTGGGACGGGCCGATTCGCTGGTGATGATCTCGACCCGGTCGCCGTTCTTCAAGGGCGTGGACAGCGGCATGTAATCGCCGTTGATCCTTGCCGCAACGCAGTGGTTGCCGATGTCGGTATGGACGTTGTAGGCGAAATCGATCGCCGTCGCCTCGCGCGGCATGGCCATGATCTTGCCCTTGGGCGTGAATACGTAGACCTCGTCCGGGAACAGGTCGACCTTGATGTGTTCCAGGAATTCGACCGAATCCCGGCTGTCGGCCTGGATGTCGAGCAGGCTCTGCAGCCACTGGTGGGTCATGCGCTGGGCCTCGGTCAGTTCGGCGCTGCCGGACTTGTACAGCCAGTGGGAAGCCACGCCTTCCTCAGCCAGTCGGTTCATCTCCCCGGTGCGGATCTGCACTTCGACCGGGGTGCCGAACGGCCCGAACAGTGTGGAGTGCAGCGACTGGTAGCCGTTGCCCTTGGGGATCGCGATGTAATCCTTGATCTTGCCCGGGATGGGCTTGTACAGGCTGTGCAGGGCGCCCAGGGCCAGATAGCAGGTGGGCACATCCTCGACCACGACCCGGAAGCCGTAGATGTCGAACACCTCGGTGAAGGCAAGATGCTTTTCCTGCATCTTGCGGTAGATGCTGTACAGGTGCTTTTCCCGGCCATAGACCTCGGCCTGGATGTTGCTGCTCTCCAGCTTGGCGCGGATGGCCTGATTGATCTTCTCGACCACCTCGCGGCGGTCCACTCGGGAGGCGGCGATTGCCTTTTCCAGTACCCGGTAGCGGGTCGGATACATATGCTGGAAGGCCAGTTCCTGCAATTCGTGGAACACAAGGTTGAGCCCCAGCCGGTTGGCGATGGGGGCGTAGATGTCCAGCGTTTCCTGGGCGATGCGCTGGCGCTGCTCCAGGCTCATGTGCTCCAGGGTCTGCATGTTGTGCCAGCGGTCGGCGAGCTTGATCAGGATGACCCGCACGTCGCGCGCCATGGCCAGCAGCATCTTGCGGAAATTCTCCGCCTGCGCGTGCTTCTTGCTCTCGAACTGGAGCTGGTCCAGCTTGGTGACGCCGTCCACCAGATCGGCAATGGCCTCGCCGAAATTGGCCCGGATGTCGTCGCGACTGACCCCGGTGTCCTCGACCACATCGTGCAGCAGGGCGGCGGCCAGGGTCTGCACGTCCATGCGCCAGCCGGCCAGGGTTTCGGCCACCGCCAGCGGATGGGTGATATAAGGCTCGCCGCCCTTGCGGAACTGGCCCTCATGGGCGTGCGCGCTGAAGGCCAGCGCCTTGGCCAGAATGTCGGCCTCTTCCGGCTTCAGATAGGGGGCGATGATGGCGGCATCATCCGTGGTCGGTGTGCCGGTCGGGGAGGCGTCCCGTGCCTTGGCGTGCACGGGATGGGAATGGGGAGCCTGGGCCTGTGATGTCATGGCACGGTCCAGGTCCGGCGTGTCAGGTGTGGGACTTCACCAGGATTTCGGCGCCAACCAGGCCTTCGGCAATCTCGCGCAGGGCGAGGACGGCCGGCTTGTCCTTGTCGGCTTCGACCTTGGGCGTGGCGCCGACGGAAATCTGCCGGGCGCGGGTGGCGGCAGCCAGGGTCATTTCGAAACGGTTGGGAATGTACTTGATGCAGTCATCGACAGTGACGCGGGCCATGTGAACTTCTCCAGAAATAGATATTACAGATCGGAGTCGATTTTATCCTGTAATGGGCCGGAGCGTCAGGTTAACGACGCCTGGTCATCCGAATACCGTTTCCGAATCTGTTCCAGTTCGGCCCGGTACCGTTCCGCGTCGCCGTAATCGAAGAAGCGGGCATACCGATCATGGGAGTTGGCCACGCCCCGTGCATGCTTGATCGGGCACCAGAACTGCTCGGTGCGGGCGACAACCTCGCGGGCATAGGACATCAGCCCGTTGCCGTAGGAGCAATACAGGCAGTTCATCCGTTCGATCCAGTTCAGGTAGGACAGCAAGTGGCGGTCGTAAACGAAATGGTCGGTCCGCCTGACCTTGGGGATCTTGTAGACGGTGAAGCAGATGGCCTGGTAGACGGTGACGGTCAGGTCCAGCAGCAGCATGGGAAATACGGCGCCGTAGATCACCGGGGCGGTCAGGATGAACAGGAACGGGGCCTCGGCCAGATAGCGCAGGCTGCCTTTGCGCAGCCTGTGGTGCAAGGCCAGCATGTCCTGTTCGAAGCGGGCCCGGCGATTTTCCAGGTGGTAGCGGAACTCGCCCCGTTTCTGTTCCAGGTCGGCTTCCAGTTCTGCCTGAAGCTCATGGATTCTCGACATCAATTCGTCGATCTTTGGATTCATGGCGCGCTGCCTTTGACCTGTAAGCATTGGATTAGGAGGTAGACGACTGGTCGCGTCAAGCCGATTCAGGTAGGGTGCCGGCCATGAATCAGAACCCAGGAAGCGTACTCATCACCGGTTGTTCGACCGGCATTGGTCACACCGTGGCGCATGGCCTCAAGACGCGTGGCTGGCGGGTGCTGGCCACCGCGCGCAAGCCGGAGGATGTCGAACGGTTGAACGGCGAAGGGCTGGAGAGCCTGGTCCTGGACCTGAACGATTCCGCGTCCATCCGCGCCGCCTGCGCCGAGATTCTGGCCAGGACAGGTGGCCGGCTCGACGCCCTGTTCAACAACGGCGGCTACGGCCAGGTTGGCGCGGTGGAAGACCTGACGCGCGATGCCCTGCGCGAGCAGTTCGAGACCAATCTGTTCGGCTGGATCGAGCTGACCAATCTGGTCATCCCGGTCATGCGTAAACAGGGGCACGGGCGGATCGTCATGAACAGCTCGGTGCTGGGCTATGCCGCCTTTCCTTACCGGGGCGCCTACAACGCGGTCAAGTTCGCGGTCGAGGGCATCACCGATACCCTGCGCCTGGAACTGGCCGGCACCGGCATCGAGGTCAGCCTGGTGGAACCGGGGCCGATCGTGTCCCGCTTTCGGGAGAACTGCCTGCCGCCGTTCATGAAGCACATCGACTGGCAGAACAGCGTGCACCGGGAACAGTACGAAGGTCAGTTGGCGAGGCTCAATACCCCCGGTCCTGCTGCGCCCTTTACCCTGCCGCCCGAGGCGGTGCTGGCGAAAGTGATCCATGCGCTGGAAAGCCGCCGGCCCCGTGCGCGATATCCGGTCACCGTGCCGTCGGTGCTTTTCGCCTGGCTGAAACGGCTTTTGCCGGTGCGGGCCATGGACCGGGTGCTGATCCGCGCCTCGGGCGGAGGAAAACGGTAGTAGAATTAGGCCAAAATCAGTCTGCCCACACGCCTCACTATCATTTCCTTTTAATGCGCATCCTGCTCAGCAACGACGACGGTTATTTTGCCCCCGGTCTGGCCGCCCTGGCCGCTGCATTGACCGAAGCGGGCCACCAGATCACCGTGGTGGCGCCGGAACGCGACCGTAGCGGGGCCAGCAACTCGCTGACCCTGGACCGGCCGCTGATGGTGCGCCACGCGCCGTCCGGCTTTCAGTACGTCAATGGCACGCCGACCGATTGTGTCCACCTGGCGGTGACTGGCCTGTTGCCCGAATTGCCGGAGATGGTGATCTCGGGCATCAACCATGGCGCCAACATGGGCGACGACACGGTCTATTCCGGTACCGTGGCGGCCGCGACCGAAGGCTTCCTGCTTGGTATCCCGTCCATTGCGGTATCCCTGGTGAGCAGCGGCCAGGACCGCTTTGACACGGCTGCTGCCGTGGTGGTCGATCTGGTCAGGCGTTTCGCGGCGCAACCCTTCCAGCAACCGATGCTGCTCAACGTGAATGTGCCGGATGTGCCGCACGAGGTCGTTGCCGGTATCGAAGTGACCCGGCTGGGCCGTCGCCACAAGGCGCAGGACACGGTGAAGACCGTCAACCCGCGCAACCAGACCATGTACTGGGTGGGGGCCGCCGGCACCGCGCAGGACGCCGGTCCGGGCACCGATTTCCAGGCCGTAAGTCACAATCGCGTCTCGGTCACGCCCCTGCAAATCGATCTGACCCACTATCCGCAGATGGCGGCGGTGGGCGACTGGCTGGGTAAATGAATCAGCACAGCGGCATCGGCATGACCTCGCAGCGCACCCGTGTGCGCATGGTCGACCGGCTCAAGGAGCAGGGCATCAAGAGCCCGCTGGTGCTCGACGCCATGGCCAATGTGCCGCGTCACCTGTTTCTGGAAGAAGGCCTGCAGCATCGGGCCTACGAGGACACGCCGCTGCCCATCGGCGAAGGCCAGACCATCTCCAGCCCCTATATCGTGGCGCAGTCCTGCGAGCTGGCCTGTCAGGGCAAGCCCATGGAAATCGTCCTCGAGATCGGTGGCGGTTGCGGCTATCAGGCCGCGGTGTTGGCCCGGCTGGCGAAGAAGGTGGTGAGCGTGGAGCGCATCGCCAAGCTGGTCGGCAAATCCCGTCATACCCTGCGCGAACTGCGCATCAACAATGTCCTGATCAAGAATGCCGACGGCACCCTGGGCTATCCGGCCGGTGCGCCCTATGACGCCATCGTGGTGGCGGCGGCCATGCCCTTCATTCCCGAGGAACTCAAGGCCCAGCTGAAACCGGGTGGCCGGCTGGTGGCACCGGTGGGTCGGGGCGAAGTGCAGCACCTGATGGTGGTCGAGGCCCGGGAGAAAGGTTATTCCGAACGCGATATGGAAGCGGTCAAGTTCGTGCCGCTGCTGCCGGGCGTGGCTTGATGCGTCGGGTCGGTTGGCTGGTGCTGTGGGTGGCGATTTTGCAGGGCTGTTCGTTCAGTCAGCCGCGTGCACCGATCCGGGACGCCGCCCGCCATAATCATCCGGTCCGACATCCGGTCCAGCCGACTGTCGATCATGTCATTGTCCAGCCGGGTGAGAATCTGTTCCGGATCGCGTTCGAACATGGTCTGGATTACCGCGAACTGGCGCAGTGGAACGGACTGAGTGATCCATCGAAAATCCGTGTCGGCGAAAGCCTGCGTCTGACTCCGCCGCCTGAACGGCCAGTGTCCGACAAGGCACTCCCGGCCGATAAGCCGGCCACCACGAGCCCGCCGGTCCCGGCTCCGAAGCCTGTTTCAACGCCAGTTCAGGCCGCGGTCTCAACCGTGGACACGACCGAGGAAGCGCCGTCCAGCTGGGGCTGGCCGGCTCAGGGCAAGGTGGTGACGGAGTTCAACGAGAACGTCGGGGCCAAAGGCATCGATATCGCCGGCAAGCGGGGCAGTCCGGTCCTGGCCACGGCACCGGGGCGTGTGATCTACGCTGGAGCAGGCTTGCGCGGTTATGGCAAACTGATCATCATCAAGCACAGCAAGATTCTACTGTCGGCTTACGGTCATAATGACAAGGTGCTGGTCACCGAGGGTCAGATCGTGAAACTGGGCCAGCCCATTGCCGAGATGGGCAGTACTGACGCCGATCGGGTAAAGCTTCATTTCGAGATACGGGAATATGGCAAGCCCGTTGATCCCATGACGTATTTGTCCGGCTCGCCGGGGTGAGGGTGTGAGGATGCAGGAAGACGAATTCGCGGAACCGGACGAAACGGCGCCGCCGGACGGCGAGGCGCCCGAAGCGGTTGAACCGGTCGGTGAGGCGGATGCCTTTGTCGACGAGACCCATGATGTCACCCAGATTTACCTGAACGAGATCGGCCGTGAGTCGCTGCTGACGGCGGACGAAGAACGGGATCTGGCGAACCGCGTGCGCCAGGGCGATTTCAACGCCCGGCAGAGCATGATCGAACACAATCTGCGGCTGGTGGTGAATATCGCCAAGCATTACGCCAATCGCGGACTGACCCTGCTCGACCTGATCGAGGAGGGCAATCTCGGCCTGATGCACGCCCTGGACAAGTTCGAGCCGGAGCGCGGCTTCCGGTTCTCGACTTACGCCACCTGGTGGATACGGCAGAACATCGAGCGGGCGATCATGAACCAGTCCCGCACCATTCGCCTCCCGGTGCATATCATCAAGGAACTCAACATCTATCTTCGGGCGCAGCGCCATCTGGAAACGCACGGCATGCCCGATGCCGGCCCCGAAGACGTTGCCGCGCTGACTGGCAGGCCGGTGGAGGAAGTGCGCCGGGTCCTGCAATTGAATGACCGCATGGCCTCGCTCGACGCACCGCTCGACATCGACCCCAGTCTGTCCATTGGCGAAGCCATCGCCGACGAGAACTCCGAGATGCCGGAGGACATGCTCCAGGCCTTCGAGGTCGAACAATATGTTCACGAGTGGCTGAACGAGTTGTCCGACAAACACCGCTGGGTGATCGAACGGCGCTTCGGCCTCAACGATCAGGAGATCGCCACGCTGGAAGAACTGGCTGAGCATCTAGGAGTGACCCGCGAGCGGGTCCGGCAGATTCAGCTGGAAGGCCTGCAGACCCTGCGCCGCATCCTGCGCCGCAAGGGTATCGCCAAGGACGGCTTGTTTTGATGTTGAAGTGGCCGGAAATCGACACCGTTCTGCTGGACATGGACGGCACGCTTCTGGACTTGCACTTCGATAACCATTTCTGGCAGGTCTACGTGCCGGAAAAATATGCCGAACAACACGGCCTGCCCGCTGCCGAAGCCCACGATGAATGCTTTCGGCGTTACAACGCCAAGGCCGGCACGCTGGACTGGTACTGCGTGGACTACTGGACCGAGGCACTCAATCTGGACATCGCACGGCTCAAGGAGGAGGTCAGCCATCTGATCCAGGTGCATCCGGATGTGCCGGAATTCCTGACTGCAATCAAGGCCGCCGGCAAACGGGTGGCGCTGGTCACCAATGCCCATCACAAGAGCCTGAATCTGAAAATGCGGCGTACCGGGCTGGGTGGCTATTTCGACGCCATCCACTCCTCGCACAGCTTCGGTATCGCCAAGGAAGACCCGGCGTTCTGGGCCGCGCTGCGCAAGGCGGAGCCATTTGATCCCGCGCACACGCTGCTGGTCGATGACAGCCTGCCGGTTCTGCGCTCCGCGGCGACTTATGGCATCGGCCACCTCCTGGCCATCCGCAAGCCGGATACCAGGCAACCCGACAAAGACACGGCCGAGTTCGCCGCAATCACCCGGTTTTCCGAAGTCATCCCGGCATGAGCCAGGAGGTTTTCGGCCAGGACATGCGCCGCGCTTACCTGTTCTCCGGCCTGGAGGATAGTCAGTATCAGGAAATCATGGCCCATGCCAAACCGGTCGAACTGGCGGCCGGTCAATCGCTGTTTGCCCAGGGCGATCCAGTGACCGGGTTTTACTGGGTTGTCGAGGGCTTGATCCGGCTATATCGTAGCTCGCCGCAGGGCGACGAGAAGGTGATCGAATTGATCGGCCCCGGACGCTTCTTTGCCGAGGCGGCCCTGTTCATGGGCGGCCGTTTCCCGGTGAACGCGGCAGCACAAACCACTTCGCGACTGATCGCCATCGACAGCACCAGCTTTCGCGCCTGGCTGGCCCAGGATGCCAGTCGCTGCTTCAAGCTCATGGCAGGCATGAGCGCCCGGCTGCATAAACTGGTCAACGAGATCGACAGTCTGGCGTTGATGAAGGGAACGGATCGTCTGCTGCAATATCTGATCGACCATTCCGATCCTGACGAATCCGGTCAGATGGTGGTGGAACTGGAGGCGCCCAAGCAGGTCATCGCCTCACGGATCGGCGTCAAGCCGGAGACCTTGTCCCGGCTGCTGCACAAACTGACCGACCTGGGCTACATCGAGATGAAAGACAACACGCTGTTGATCAAGGATTCCGAGGCGCTGCGTTCGGCGGGGCTGGAGTAAGGCCTTAGTCGACGCCGGCTCGGGATGCCATCGGCAGGTGTATTTCCATGCGCAAGCCACCGCTTTCCCTGTTCGTCGCCCGGATAGTCCCGCGATGGGCCTCGATTACTTCGCGGGTGATCGCCAGGCCGAGTCCATAACCGTCATTGCCTCGATTCTCGTGGAAGCGGACAAAGGGTTCGAACATTGCGCCCAGAGCGGATTCGGGCATGCCAGAGCCCTCGTCGTCGATGTGGATGACCAGCATATCCTCCGATCGAGCTACCACTACGTCGATTCGGGTGCTATTGAACGTGTGCCGGACGGCGTTGCGGATGACGTTCTCGATGGCCCTGTGCAACAGGTCTGCACGGCCTTTTATGGTCATTTCGTCAAGGCGGGCGGCCAGTTCGACCCGGCAGCCTTTGGCTTCAGCTTCGAAACGGGCGTCTTCGATGATTTCGGAAACCAACTCTTCAATATCGACTTCGTCCTCCAGGTTGCCGTAGGCGCGGGCTTCGAGCCGGGACAGGGTCAACAGTTCCTCCATCAGCCCATCGATCCGTCCAGACTCGCGTTCGATCCGTTCGATCGCAGCCTGGGTTTTTTCAGGTTGTTGCCGGGCCAGATCGATAGCCAGTTGCATCCGGGCCAGAGGTGAGCGGACCTCGTGCGAGACGTGGTGAAGCAGCCGGCGCTGGCTGTCGAGAAGTAGTTTTAGTTGTTTCGCCGTGCTGTCGAAGTCCCGTCCCAGATCGGCCAGTTCATCTCGCCGTTTGCCCATGTCGGCTGTCAGGCGGACATCGAAATTGCCCCGGGCGACTTCCTTGAATGCAGCGCGCAGGCCAAGGATGGGCTTGGATAGATGGCGGGCCAGCAGAAAAGCGAAAGCCAGGCTCGCCAGCAGGCCAATGCCAATGGGCAACAATGGTATTTCGTGGGGCGGCATCCGTGCGGGGGGAGGCGGCGGACGTCCTGATTGAGTATCAGGAGCAGTCATCCCCGGTGGATTAGGGGGCGGGAAGCCATGGTTTGGAACCATGAACCAGAACAGCGTGCTGACGGCGGCGGTAGTCGCGACCTGGGCCAGGAATATGGTCAGGAAAATTTTCCAGAACAGCCTGCCCATCGTTTATTCCCGAATCAACTGGTAACCCTGTCTGAACACGGTCTGGATGATGGAGCGTCCGTCTGCGGGCATGCCAAGTTTTTCCCTGATCTTGCTCAAATGCACTTCGATACTGCGGTCGAATTTGGTCAATGGCCGGCCGAGGCCCTGTTCCGACAACTCATTTTTGTTGACGATGCGCCCCGCATTGCGAGCGAGAACTTCAAGCAGGTTGAATTCGGTGCTGGTCAGTTCCAGGGGGGCATTGCGCCACTGGGCGCGACGCTGTTCAGGCCACATGACGAGGTCGCCGACCGTAATCGGCTGGGTACCTGGGTGCTCGGCCCTGCCCGTGCGGCGCAGGATGGCACGGATTCGTGCGGTCAATTCCCGCGCTGTGCACGGTTTCGGCACATAGTCGTCTGCACCCAGTTCCAGACCGATGATGCGGTCGGTGTCGTCGCCTTTGGCTGTCAGCATCAGCACTGGAATCTGGCTGTGTCCGCGCAGACGGGCCAGTACCTCGATGCCGCTCAGGCGCGGCATCATGACATCCAGAACGGCGATGTCGAAATCGCTGCTTAGCGCCCGCTCCAGCCCCTGCTCCCCGTTATGCGCGGTTTCGACATCGAAGCCTTCCCTGGTCAGGTAATCCTGCATCATGTCGACCAGTTCGACGTCGTCGTCCACCAGCAGCACCTTGTTCATCGGGGGCTTCTTTTTCTTGTCATTCTTCATAACCGGATGATAGTCGGCGGTTCGGATTCGAAAGACGATTCGGCAGCGGTTTTAACATTTTTTAACGAAAACAGGTTTTTCAACAATTTACCCGTCATTAATGGCGCTTTACCTCCTTGTCCAGAGAATGGTCATGGGTCACTAACCCACTGCTCAACCCCTCAAGGAAAGGAATTGATGATGAAGCTTAACTGCATTCCGGCACTCGGATTGTTGCTTACCGGGGCGATGGTCCTGCTGCTGGCGGGCCAGGCTCAAGCCCAGCCGCCGGGTAATCCCGGGCTGGATGATGAGATGAATCTGGCCCTGCCATTTTTTGAGCCGCCCTTGCCACCAGGGTCGTGCATGGATGACAGGCTGCCGGGACCTCCCTTGACCGGTGCGATGCCGTTGCCGCCGATGCTGCATGACTTGCGCTTGACCGAGGCGCAAAGCGACAGGGTGTTCGCCATTGTGTATGCGATGGCGCCTCAGATGCGTGAACAGACCAAGGCGATCCGGAAACTGGAAGAGGCGCTGCGCGATTCCGTGTTTACCGATGGTTATGACGAAACCAGACTCAAGCCGGTGATTGACGCCGGCGCAAAGGCTATTGCATCGATGATTGCGATGCAGGCCCACGCTGATCACCAGTTATGCGAACTGTTGACTCCTGAGCAGCGCAAACAGGTCGCGACCCGTAATGACGATCCAGGCCGCGATCGACGAATCCACCCCTCACGGCAGGAATTGCCGGTCCGATAAATTTTGCCGCCAGTGGGGCGCTGACTTGCCGGTTGGCGTCACGTACGGCGCCAAATGGAAGGTTGTGGGCTTGGGTCTTGACGCAATCCGAAATCGCTTAACAAATTTTTAATTCGTTTAACCTAAGGCACTGAAAAGTTTGATGTTTGTTGGCCGATATCTTGCACGTAAATAGCAGCCAGCCACGCTAACTGCGGCCATGGGTCATTCGCTTTGGAGTGTCACGGAAGTGTGGTTGCCATGAGCGTTTATATACATGCAAGACAGAAAAGGAGTCCGTCATGAGCAGCATCAGCAGCATCAGCAGCAGCGGGTATGCCTCGCAAATCGCCAGCACGCTTTTTTCCAAGCTGGATACCAAGAATCAAGGTTATTTCGAAGTCAGCGATTTGCAGTCGGCCTTCGATAGCGCATCCGGTTCTTCGACAACCTCTTCATCCAGCAGTGCCAGTGATGTATTCAGCCAACTGGATAGCAACAGCGACGGCAAGGTCACCAAGGACGAGCTGTCCAGCAGTCTGCAAAAGCTGGCCAGTGAACTGGACAGTCAGTACAACAGCATGCGGACGAGCGGGACGAATGGAACGAGCGGCACCGGTGACATGCCGCCCCCACCGCCACCGGACGGAGCTGGCGGCATGCCACCGCCGCCGCCGAGCGACTCGAACAGCTCAAGTAGTTCGGATAGCTCGGGTTTTACCAAGGATCAGTTGCAAAGCCAGCTTGATCAAATAGGAACGACCGACAGCCAGCGCTCCAGCCTGATCTCCCAAATCGTGAATAACTTCGCTTCGGCGGATACGAACGGCGACGGCAAGGTCAGTGCCTCGGAAGCGATGGCGTTCGACAAGTCCAACAACGCGTCCAGTTCCTCATCGTCCAGCACCAGCAATACGACGACAACCAGCTCGGCCGGTTCGGCCGCGTCTACAAGCGCCAGCGACCAAGCCAATATCATGCGCATGATCATGCAATTGATGCAGTCCTATGGTCAGGCTGACAGCAGTTCGACAACATCCAGCACGCTTTCAACGACTGCTTGATTTGTATGGGGCCTGGGTCGAATCTGGCTCAGGACCCTACGATCAGTGCCGCCGCGACCTTGCGGCCTTCGGCTGCGAGAATATTGTAGGTCCGGCAGGCGGCGCCGGTATCCATGTGTTCGAGGCTGATTCCGGCTGCAATCAGGGCCTGGTAGAGCGAGGGATGGGGGAAGCGGTGCCGGGTTCCGGTGCCCAGCAGAACCAGTTCCGGCTGTAATTCGGCCAACTGGCTGAAATGCGCGGGTGTCAGCAACCCGAATTCGGATACCGGCCAATCAGGCAAAATCCTCTCTGGCAGCACGATCAGGCTGGCCTGATGGCGCTGGTCTCTGATCTGGACGTAGCCGTCTCCATAGGCAGAGATCAGGTTCAGTCCGGGGGCGTGGGAGAGGTGCAGTTTCATGGGCTGTCGGGTAAGATTACACGCTTTTACAAGCATATCGCACGACCATGCGCCAATCGCCTAAGAGTTCTCCCGAATTTGGGCATCCAGCCCGATGGGATGCATGACGTGACGACTGCCAAACGAGTCAGAAAGCCCCGTATGCGTCCGCTGAAGAAATCCGCCAAACTTGCCAACGTCTGCTACGACATCCGCGGACCGGTGATGGCCCGCGCCAAGCAGCTGGAAGAGGAGGGCCATCGCATCCTCAAGCTGAACATCGGCAACCTGGCGCCGTTCGGCTTCGATGCACCGGAAGAGATCGTCCAGGACGTGATCCGCAATCTGCCCGATGCGGCTGGTTACTGTGACTCCAAGGGTCTGTTCTCGGCCCGCAAGGCGATCATGCACGAGACCCAGCGAATCGGCATCAAGGGCGTGCAGATCGAGGACATCTACATCGGCAACGGCGTCTCTGAACTGATCGTGATGACCATGCAGGCGCTGCTCGACATTGGCGACGAGGTGCTGCTGCCGGCACCGGACTATCCGCTCTGGACGGCGGGCGTCACCCTGGCCGGCGGCACGCCGCGCCATTACCTGTGCGACGAGGGTGCCGGCTGGTTGCCGGACCTGGACGACATCCGGTCCAAGATCACGCCCAAGACCAAGGCCATCGTCGTCATCAATCCGAACAATCCGACTGGAGCGTTGTATCCGGACGATCTGCTCAAGGCCTTGATCGAGATCGCCCGCGAACACCAGCTGGTGATCTGCGCCGACGAGATTTACGACAAGATGCTGTATGACGGCAACAAGCACACGCCGATGGCTTCGCTGGCCGACGACCTGTTGATCCTGACCTACAACGGCCTGTCCAAGAACTACCGCTCCTGCGGCTACCGGACCGGCTGGGTGGTGCTGTCGGGCGAGAAACGGCATGCCCAGGACTTTATCGAGGGCCTGACCATGCTGGCCTCGATGCGGCTGTGCGCCAACGTGCCCGCGCAGCATGCGATCCAGACCGCCCTGGGCGGCTATCAGAGCATCAACGAACTGGTCGCGCCGGACGGCCGGCTGACCCGCCAGCGCGACATCGCCTGGGAGATGCTCAACGCGATGCCCGGCGTGACCTGCATGAAACCCAAGGCGACCCTGTATGTTTTTCCCCGGCTGGACCCGAAGGTCTACCCGATCCAGAACGACCAGCAATTCATCCTGGAAATGCTGGAAGAGGAAAAGGTGCTGGTCGTGCAGGGCACGGGCTTCAACTGGCCCAATCCCGACCATTTCCGGGTGGTTTTCCTGCCCCATGAAGAGGTGCTGCGCGAAGCCTTCCAGCGCATGGAACGCTTCCTGATCGCTTATCGCAAGCGCCACTCGACCTGATTGAACTCACTGAAAACGCAACCATGAAACCCATCAATGTAGGCCTGCTCGGCATCGGCACTGTCGGCGGCGGCACCTGGACCGTCCTCAAGCGCAACGAAGAAGAGATCACCCGCCGCGCGGGGCGCCCCATCCGCATCACCCACATCGCCGACCGCAACCTGGACTATGCACGCAGCGTGACCGGCGGCAACGCCAAGGTCACCGACGACGCTTTCGCCGTGGTCGACGATCCGGAAATCGACATCGTGGTCGAGCTGATCGGCGGCTATACCGTGGCCAGGGACCTGGTCATGAAGGCGATCGAGAACGGCAAGCATGTGGTCACCGCCAACAAGGCGCTGCTCGCCGTGCATGGCAACGAGATCTTTGCCGCCGCCCAGAAGAAGGGCGTCACGGTCGCCTTCGAGGCTGCCGTCGCCGGCGGCATTCCCATCATCAAGGCCTTGCGCGAAGGCTTGTCGGCCAACCGCATCCAGTGGCTGGCCGGGATCATCAACGGCACCACCAACTTCATCCTGTCCGAGATGCGCGACAAGGGCCTGGCCTTCGCCGACGTGCTCAAGGAAGCGCAACGCCTGGGCTACGCCGAGGCCGATCCGACCTTTGACATCGAAGGGGTCGACGCCGCGCACAAGGCCACGCTGATGGCGTCCATCGCCTTCGGTATTCCGGTCCAGTTCGACAAGGCCTATATCGAGGGCATCTCCAGGCTGGATGCCAAGGACATCAAATACGCAGAGGAGCTTGGTTACCGGATAAAGCTGCTCGGTATCGCCAAGCGCAAGGCTGCTGGCGTCGAACTGCGCGTGCACCCGACCCTGATCCCGGCCAAGCGCCTGATCGCCAACGTCGAGGGCGCCATGAACGCCGTCCTGGTCTGGGGCGATGCCGTCGGCGCCACGCTGTATTACGGCAAGGGCGCCGGCGCTGAGCCGACCGCCTCGGCCGTGATCGCCGACCTGGTCGACGTGACCCGCCTGCTGACGGCCGATCCGCTGAACCGGGTTCCCCATCTGGCCTTCCAGCCGGATCAGTTGTCCGACTTACCGGTGCTGCCGATGTCGGAAGTGGAAACCGCCTATTACCTGCGCCTGCGAGTGCAGGACAAGCCGGGCGTGCTGGCCGACATCACCCGCATCCTGGCCGACCAGGGCGTTTCCATCGATGCCATGATGCAGAAGGAACCGGCCGAGGACGAAGGCGAGACCGACATCATCATCCTGACCCACGTCTGCAAGGAATCGGCGGCCGACTTCGTCATCGGTCGGGTCGAGGCGCTGCCTGCGGTGATCGGCAAGGTGACCCGGATTCGCCTGGAACTGCTCCAGTGATCCTGCCTGAAGCATGAGCCGCCAGCCCGTCAACATCCTGAAATACCTGCCACCGGAAACCGACCGGGCCGGTCTGATCCGGCTGTTCGACAGCTATCGCAGCCGTTACATCGGTTCGCAACTGATCGACGACTGCAGCCGTCAGGCCGGCGCCTGCGTCAGTCAGGAAGAGCTCGTGGGCTGCCTTGAAGCGGCCCTGGTCAATGGCGATGAGAAGACCTGCCGTGATCTGGTTGCCCGGATGTGCCGGGACAATGTGCCGTTCATGATCGTCGCGCATGAGATCGCCTATCTGCGCGACGCGCTGATCAAGCTCGCGGTGGAGGCGGACGAATCGAATCTGGTCACGGCTGCGGTAACGTTCTTCGACGATCTGCAGGATCATCTCGCCCAGGTGTTCCTGGATGACTTCCTGAAAATTCTTCGCACCCGCAACCATGTCCGCCTTCAGCACATCGCCGCACTTTCGGAAAAGAACCTGCTGGTGTACTTCGAACGTCATCTGGCGTGGATGGAGAAACTGACCGAAGCCGTTGCTACACGTGACGTCACGGCGATGCCCGAGATGGATCATCAGAACTGCGAGTTCGGCCAGTGGCTGCATAACGAGGGCATGGCCCTGATCCGCGATCGCAGCCATTACAAGGAAATCGTGCGCATCCATGCCGACATGCATGGCGTGGTGCCCGATATCCGGAATGCCATGGCGGGCGGTGCCGACAGTCTACCCATCCTGGCGCGCCTGAAAAAGGCCGAAAACCATTCGCTCGATCTCGGCAGCGAGATCTCCATGCTCAACAGCATGGTCATCATGAGCGTGTACAGCAAGGACCCGATGACCGGTCTGCTGACCCGGCGCAGCCTGGACCGGATCATGCTCAACCAGCTGGAAATCTCCCGTGCCACGGAAACCCCGTGCTGTCTGCTGATGTGCGATCTCGATCACTTCAAGCAGATCAACGATGAGCACGGGCATGTCGTGGGCGATCAGGCCATCCTTCATTTCAGCCAGGTGATGCGCGAGGTGCTGCGCCAGTCGGACCTTCTGTTCCGCTATGGTGGCGAGGAGTTTCTGATCATCCTGCCCTCGACCGACTATGATCAGGGCATGGCGCTGGCCGAGAAGCTGCGCGCCAGGCTGAACGATCAGCCCATGTCCGTCGAGCAGGCAAAGGTCGACGTTCGGGCCAGCTTCGGCCTGCTCGAGGTGCATGGCCGCAAGACCGCCTTTATCGACAACGAGCTGGTTCGGGAACTGATTCAGGCATGCGACCAGAAGTTGTATTTGGCCAAGCAGCGCGGCCGCAACCAGGTCGCCTGAACAGATTGGCCTGCGGCTGGCGCTTACAATCCAGACAATGTTAGGAATGCCATGAAGTACATTTCCACCCGCGGCAATGCCCCCGCGCTGAAGTTCTCCGAAATCCTGCTCGGTGGCCTGGCCCCGGACGGCGGTCTGTACATGCCGGAGGACTATCCCCGGTTCACTGCCGATGACCTCGCCGTCATGCGCGGCATGGATTACCGCGAACTGGCCCTGACCGTACTCTCCAGGCTGGCCGACGACATTCACGTCGCCGACCTCAAGGATCTGGTCGACCGGACCTACACAGCAGGGACCTACGGCCACGGCCGGCCCGATACCGACTTCGGGCAAATTGCACCGGTACGCAAGCTGGAAGACGGCCTGTATATCCTTGAACTGTCCAACGGCCCGACCCTGGCCTTCAAGGACATGGCCATGCAGCTGCTCGGCAACCTGTTCGAGTACGCACTCGACAAGGCTGGCATGGACATCAACATCCTCGGTGCGACCTCGGGCGACACCGGCTCGGCCGCCGAGTACGCCATGCGCGGCAAGAAGAACGTGCGCGTGTTCATGCTCTCGCCGCTGGAGGGCATGACCCGCTTCCAGCAGGCCCAGATGTACAGCCTGCAGGACGCCAACATCCACAACCTGGTAATGCGCGGCGTGTTCGACGACTGCCAGGATATCGTCAAGGCAGTCTCCAACGACCTCGAGTTCAAGACCCGTTTTCGCATCGGCGCGGTCAACTCGATCAACTGGGCCCGCGTTGCGGCCCAGGCCATCTATTACTTCAAGGCCTATTTCGCGGTGACCGAGAACAACGATCAGAAGGTCTCGTTCTCGGTACCTTCCGGCAACTTCGGCAATGTCTGCGCCGGCCATATCGCCCGTCAGATGGGGCTGCCCATCGACAAGCTGATCGTCGCCAGCAACGAGAACGACGTGCTCGACGAGTTTTTCCGCACCGGGGTCTACCGTCCGCGCACCGCGGCCGAAACCAGCCACACCTCCAGTCCGTCGATGGATATCTCCAAGGCCTCCAACTTCGAACGATTCATCTTCGACCTGTGTGGCCGCGACAGCGCCAAGGTGCGCGAGTTGTGGGCCGCCGTCGACCAGGGCGGCGCCTTCGAC
>JARLJM010000067.1 GCA_031291185.1 Parasulfuritortus sp.
ATGTCTTTGGCCAGTAGGCTTGCACTTTCGAAATTGAGTGCGGATCCCTGATAGTCGATATGGACGTTACGCATGGTGATTCCTTTGGCTGATGCTGCATGTCGGCGGTTGGCAGGATTGCTGCCGGGGACCTGTCTGTTATAGGCTCAATTCCGACAAAAGCAATCAAGTATTATTTATGAGTGAGTTCGCTCCATCCGTAGCGGGCCGGATGCGACATAGGGAAGGGGATGTGAAGGGTTGAAACTGATAGGCCTGCGCGGGTCATTTGCCGCGCAGTTGCTGCACGATCCGCCACGCCAGCCAGCCCCGCCCCAGCCATTTTCCGGCCGGGCCTGGCCGGACTGCGGCAATGAGAACAACACCGCCGACGATCCAGGCAGGATGACGCTTGATGAAGCGCAAGGCGGCCAGGCCTTGATCGGCTATCGACAGGGGTGTGCGCAAGGGTTCGATGGCGTGCCCCAGCGCGGTTCGCTGTGCGGCCGCATGGGCGATCAGGCGTTCGCGTTGTTCGGCGAGCCGGGTCAGGTTCGCGTTCATGGCCGGGAAGTCAGTTGCTGCCGGTCTTTGCGCAATTCCGACAGGGTCGCTTCGAATAGCCTTGGTTTGGCTCTCGCCCTGCGCACGGCGATCAGCCAGGCCGCCAGGCCGGAACCCAGGAAAAGCGCGGCCAAGGTACCCAGCGCCAGCAGACGATAGGTGTCCCAGAACGCCACCACCAGCAGAATCACCGCCAGCACCACGCCTACCCCCATGAAGAACAGGGCGACCAACGCCAGAACCAGGAGCGACAGCCAGTGCTCCCGGTCTTCCTCCAGGTCGGAGGACAACAGGTCGAGGCGGGTGTGAATGATGCCCGTCAGTGTCCCGGCGAGTACCGAGAGCGATGCCAGCAAGCCCTTGCCGTCGGTTTGCCCGGTCATGGCGAATCGACTAGCGGCGGCCAATCAGAAGGCCGATCGCCAGGCCGATGCCGGCACCGATGCCTACGGCTTGCCATGGGTTGTCGTGAACGTAGACGTCGGTTGCCTTGGCGGCCGCCCTGGTTTTTTCCAGCATCGCCGTCTGGGCATCCGCTATCCTGGATTTAACCACCCGGATCGATTCCTCTGCCTTGGCGCGCACCTCGGCCAGCTTTTCGCCGCCCTGGTTGGCCGTGGCCTTGAGCAGTGCTTCCGTGTCCGCAACGACCACCTTGAAATCAGCGATCAATTGTTCGCTGCTGACTGCATCTGATAATTCTTTCATTTGAGACTCCGTTGTACTGTGTTTGGGATGAATTAAACGCGTCGACCCTGAATGACACGGATCAGGATCACGACGATTGCGATGACCAGCAGCAGGTGAATGAGTCCGCCCATGGTGTATGAAGAGACCATACCCACCAGCCAGAGAATAATCAGGACGACTGCGATTGTTTCGAGCATTTTTGTACTCCCACTATGTTTGCCTGAACGCGATGGGAACTCTCCATCGACCTGTAATCAGGCTACGCCTCATACCAGAACAGGTCTGTTCGATAGCGCACATAAAGCGTCTGATTTCTGGACAGGCATCTCGCCCATCATTTGGGCGTAGGTCGCATTGTCGGCCTGGTAACACCCGCACGAGGCGGCTTCCAGTCCCCGGCGGTCAAGAACCGTGATGTCGCCCCGGCTATACCTGATCAGCCCCTGCCTGTGCAGCGAAGTGGCGGCCTTGGTGACGCCGACCCGACGCACGCCCAGCATGTGGGCGAGACATTCCTGGGTGACATGAAAGGTGTCCGAATGGGCGCGGTCATGGCTCATCAGGAGCCAGCGGGCGAGCCGTGCCTCGACCAGATGGAAATGGGTACAGGCAACCGTTTGGGCAAGCTGGCCGATCTGTACGTAAAGGTAGCGCTTCAGCAGGTGCTGCAACGATGGGCTCTGTTCGAGTTCGTGGCGGAATGGCGCCGCACCCATGCGCAGCGCGGACCCGCCCCCCTGCACCAGAGCATGCAATGGCGAAGTCTCCACCCCGAGTACGAGGGAGGTGCCAAGCATGCCTTCATTGCCTACCAGGCCGACCTCCAGACTGGCCCGGCCATCGACCGGCTTGGTCAGGGAAATGAAGCTTCCGGTAGGGAAGTAAACGTGACGGATGTATTCACCCGGTTCGGCCAGTACTTCCGCAGAAACCAGATTGACCGGCTCGCATGCGTCCATAAACCGCAGACGGTTCTTGCGTGGCAAGGACTCGATCAGGCGGTTGGCGGCAAGCGCGGGCGCGGTGGGCGGCGGATCAAGGGCCATGTGGAGTTCCCCGGAATCAAGTTGAGCAAGATTGGCTTGATGTGCACGGATTGTCTGCGCGGTAGCGCACAGAGCAGGCAATTGGGCAGGATGGCGGTTACCGCCATCCATCACCCTCCGGTTGGTTGATTGCTCCGAAGACGAACAGAAGCCGCCTCTCAAACCGGTGCCGTAGGCCGCCTATGAAGGCGTTCGTGCGGCAAGCACTTGGGACAGGGCGCGCCACTGATGAACGGCCAGGCCCAGGCCGATGCAGGTAGCGCCGAGCCAGACCCTCAGGCTGACCTGTTCGCCGTTGAGCAGGCTGCCGAGCAGGAGGGCCAGCACCGGCGTGACCAGGGTTATGAGCGACACCTTGCCGGTCTCCAGGTGCTTGATCACGTAGTAGTACAACGCGAAGCCGAGCACCGAGCCGAACACGCCCAGGTAGACGATGGCCGCGCCCGCCCTGGCCGGCATGGTGGCCGGCAGGCTGCCGTCCATCAGCCACCAGACCAGGCCAAACAGTGGCAGCGACACGGCCAGGGAGCCGGCTGTCGTAGCGAGCGGCGGACCGTCGTCGCCGATCCGCTTGACCCAGACCAGGCTGGCCGAATAGATCGTCACCGCGGCGAGCAGGGCTGCGACTCCAGCCACGGCGTGGGCACCGCCCATCTCGTGGCTGTCGCCGAAGATCGCCGTCAGGCCGGCCACGCCGAGCAGCATGCCGGTGACCTTGCCCGGCGTGAGCGACTCTTCCTCCAGCCAGAACAGGGCCATCAGGCCGGTGATCAGCGGCGACAGGCCGAACAGGACCGAGACCAGACCGGACGGGATGTACTGCGCCCCCCAGTAGGTCAGCGCCATGGCGCCGAACAGGCCGAGGCCGGCGGCAAGATAACTTTGCAGTGCGCGGCGGTGCAGCGGCAGGTCGATCCGCCGAAGGGTGAGTATGAGTAAGGTGACGGCAAGTCCAATGGCCATGCGGGAGGTGACAGCGAAGGCGAAGCCCGCACCCTGCGAACTCCACTTGATGGCAAGCGGGGTGGTGGACCAGATCAGGATGACCGTGAGATAGGCGAACGATATGGACATTTATTACTCCTGTGTCACGTCGAGGGTGGATGCAAGGCAGCATGCTCAGCCAGCTCGCTCTGGATGAAGGCGGCGATCATGGCGCGCCAGGTGGCCTCGGCCACGGCCGGGTCGGCGCCCAACTCGCGGGCCAGACCGGTGACCTTGGCGAGGACCTGTTCCACCCGCTTCGGGGCCGGCACGTCGGCGGCGTGGGTCTTGAAGCGGGCGGCCTGCTTCACATAACCGCCACGTTCGGCCAGCAGGGCCAACATCAGTCGGTCGACGCGGTCGATCTGACCACGCACCATTTCCAGCGAATCGCACTGCACCACATTTGTCATGACTACCTCCTCGTTGGCCTGGAAAAACAAAAAGGCCGCGAACCTTTGCGGGTCCGCGGCCTTTTTGGGGAAATCGTTTGATTACTGCTGGATCGATCCTCCTCCGGCCCCGGACGTCATTACGCGCGACCATACGCACAGCGGCAGTCGGCGAATTTTGACGGGGGCGGAATGAATTTGAGCCATGGCTGCATTCTCGCGAGGCGAGCGCGCGACTGTCAATCGGTTCGTGCCCGATTCGGGCAGCGACATTGTCCGGCGTCGTCCATAGCGCTGTCCTTGTCAGGTTTGCGACAAGTCGACAAGGCCGCAACCGCATGAATAAACAGGGATTTGGTTCTGGCATGGTGTTTGCGACATCACACCTGACTTCCTAACATTCTTTCCGTGCGCCATGGCCGAGATCATCAAACGCAACAAAGCACTCGCGGTTAACCCGCTCAAGGTGAGCCAGCCGGTCGGCGCGTCGCTGGCCTTCCTGGGGATACACCGGGCGTTGCCGATGATGCACGGCTCGCAAGGCTGCACGGCCTTCGCCAAGGTGTTCTTCGTCCGCCATTTCCGTGAGCCGATTCCGCTCCAGACCACGGCCATGGACCAGTCGGCGACCGTGATGGGTGCCGACGACAATGTGGTGCTGGGCCTGAAGACCATCGCCGAAAAGAACAAGCCGGCGCTGATCGGCCTGCCGACAACCGGACTGTCCGAGACCCAGGGCACGGACATCCGCCGCCTGGTGAAGGAATTCCGCGAGCAGAACCCCGAGTACGACGCGATTCCCGTGGTGCCGGTCAATACGCCGGACTTTACCGGCTGCCTGGAATCGGGCTTCGCCCTGGCGGTGAAGGCGATGATCGAATTCGTGGTGCCGGAAGATACGACGCGGGTCGGCCGGCGCAAGAAGCAGGTCAACATCCTGGCCGGCGCGCACCTGACGCCGGGCGATCTTGAGCACATCAAGGAACTGGTCGAGGCCTTCGGCCTGCGGCCGCTGGTGCTGCCGGACATCGGCGATGCACTCGACGGCCATTTGACCGAATCGGCATTCAGCCCCTTGACCGTGGGCGGCACGCCGGTCGGCGACATCGCGATCATGGGCGAATCCGCCGCCACGCTGGTGCTGGGTCGCTCGCTGTACGACTCGGCCGACCTGCTCAAGACACGGACCAGCGTGCCGGATTTCCGGTTCGATTCGCTCATGGGGCTGGAGAACGTGGATGCCTTCGTCGCCGCCCTGGCCGAAATCTCCGGCCAGCCGGTTCCGGAACGGATCGAGCGGCAGCGCGACCAGCTGCAGGATGCCATGGTCGACACCCACTTCATGCTCGGCTTCGCCAAGGTCGCCATCGCTGGTGATCCGGACCTGCTCTACGGTATGGCCCGACTGGTTGCCGACATGGGCTGCGAGGTGAGTGCCGCCGTCGCACCGTCGAAGTCGTCGGTGCTGGTGGACGTGCCGGCTGCCGAGGTCAAGCTGGGCGACCTGGAAGACCTGGAAAAGACCATCAGGCAGAACGGTGCGGATCTGATCATCTGCAATTCGCACGCCGCCGATACCGCCCACCGTCTCGGGCTGCCGCTGTACCGAGCCGGCTTCCCGCAGTACGACCTGATCGGCGGTTATCAGAAGTTGTGGGTCGGCTACCGGGGCACCCGCCAGACCCTGTTCGACCTGGCCAACCTGGTGGTCGCCAATGGCCACCATGAGGTGCCGGTCTACCGCTCCATCTACGCGGAGCAGGGCGAGGAAGCGCATGAGACATCTCAAGCTGGTTCATTCCACTGAGGCCGCGCCCGTCATGAGCGTGAAGATCGCCTTTGCCAGCAGCGACCGCAAACAGGTCGACCAGCATTTCGGTGCGGCCGAAGCCTTCGTGATTTATGAGCTGGGCCAGGACGACGCCCGCCTGGTCGAGGCGGTCGAGTTCCACGACAGCGACACGGCCATGGACGGTCACGAAGGCAAGCTGGCCGCGAAGATCGAACTGCTGGCCGGTTGTGCCGCGGTC
Source organism: Parasulfuritortus sp. (assembly GCA_031291185.1). Taxonomy (GTDB): domain Bacteria; phylum Pseudomonadota; class Gammaproteobacteria; order Burkholderiales; family Thiobacillaceae; genus Parasulfuritortus. Next base: position 5,686 of record JARLJM010000067.1, read on the forward strand.
TACTGCAATGCGGTCGGCGCCTCGGCGATCAAGCAGCTGCTGGCCGCTGGCATCCAGCCCATGAAGGTGCCGGAAGGCATGGCCGTCGACGAGTTGCTGTGCGGCCTGAACCAGAGCCTTTCCGACAACCCGCCGGCCTGGCTGGCGAAGAACATGAAGTCGAAGGACGCCACTCGGTTCGATGAGATGGCAGATGAAGGATGGTCCGAATGATCGAGACCAAGACCCGCATCGTCTCCGTTGCCAACGGCACGGCCTGGGTACGGCCGACCGAGGACTCAGGCTGTGGCGGCTGCGGCTCGCGCAGCAGTTGCGCGGTGTCCGGGCTGGCCAAGTATTTTTCCCGTCACCAGAAGCTGGTGCCGGTTCCCTGTAATGCCGCCGCACGGCCGGGCGACGATCTGATGGTGTCGGTGAGCGAGGGCGAACTGCTCAAGGCCGGCCTTCTGGCTTACCTGCTGCCCGCCTTGCTGGGCGTGGCCGGCGCGGCGACCGGTGCCGCGAACGGCCTGGGTGACGTCGGTGCCGTGGTCGGCATGGCCAGTGGCGTTGCCCTGGGACTGCTGATCGCACGCCTGCTGTCCCGCAGATCACGCCTGCGCACCGGACCGAATCCGGATTCCATTTCCCAAGGAGATATGACATGACCACAGCAACCGCCGAACTTGATCCCATCATGACCACCGATTTCATCAAGGAGATGATCAAGCAGATGCGCGCCATCGATAGCTATGGCACCTATGACGAGTGGACGCTGGAGAAGATCCTGGCGCCCTTCGTCAAGACCAAGGAGCAGCGCCGCGAGATTCCCATCATCGGTGACCCCGACGAGGAAACCATCGCACGGGTGAAGTGCTTCTACAACGCCATCGCCGTGTTGATCGAGCGCGAATGCGGCCACATGGCTGTGCCGATGCTGAACATCACCCACGAAGGCTTCGGCCGCGCCCTGATCACCGTCGGCAAACTGGTGGTCATGGACCGCACCGTACGCGACGTGCACCGGTTCAGCTTCGACAGCCTGTCCAAGATGAAGGACGAGGCCGACAAGCTGTTGTCGGTGGCGGTCGAGATCATCGGCAAGTATCCCGAGGTTGCCGGGCTGTAAGGAGGGGAAGATGACCGAGGACGAACTGAAGGACCTCGACAAGGAGGTCAAGAAACTCAAGCGAATCTCAAGCGAATGGGCTTCGCAATTGCACGATCTGGTGGAAGACCGCCTGCCGGCCGGTTACGCGGAAATCCCCGGCATCGCCCAGTCCACCTATGACGCCTGCAAGGCCTGGGCCGATGCCAGCGCCCGCCTGGCAACTGCACAGAAAGGATCAGCATGACTGCGTATACCGCACTTACCCGGGGCGGCGTGACCTGGACCCCGGAATTCGTGGTCGAACTCAACCAGAAGGTCTGCATCGGCTGCGGTCGCTGCTACAAGGTCTGTCCGCGTGATGTCCTGTCCCTGGAAGACCGGGAAGAGGACGAGATGGACGAGGATCTCGACGAAGACCAGATGAGCGTCATGACCATCAAGAACGCGCTGGACTGCATCGGCTGCGGTGCCTGCGGCCGGGTCTGTCCGAAGAACTGCTATACCCATTCGGCGATGCCGGTCGGGGCCTGAGGAGATAGCCATGCCACGCCCTGAAAAACACGTCTTTGTCTGTGGCCAGACCCGGCCTCCGGGCCATCCTCGCGGCTCCTGCGCCGAGAAGGGCTGCCGCGACGTGCTCGACGAGTTCTACTTCCAGTTCCAGCAGCGTCAGTGCTTCGACAAGGTCGCCATCACCGCAACCGGTTGTCTCGGGCCATGCAGCACCGGCACCAACGTCCTGGTCTACCCGGAGGGCATCATGTACGGTCCGGTGAGCAAGGACGATGTCAGCGCCATCTTCGACGAGCACCTGCTCGGCGGCAAGGTGGTGGAGCGGCTGAAGGTTCCGGCGGACCTCTGGTAATGGCCGGCCAGTTGCCGCCCGAGGTCGAGGCTGTCGCCCAGCGGCTGGTGGATGCCTTGCGCGGCGAGGCGATCAAGTACGTGACGGCCGACAAACTGCCGGACATCCGGCTGGTGTCGCTTGCCTTCACCCAGGTCACCGACCCGGCCAACGGCCAGCCCGGTTACGAAGGCATCTGGCGCAACAGCCTGAACGAACGGGTGGGCAAGCTCATCGTCAACAGCGACAGCAGCTATTTCGCCGAGTACGACCTGTGCGTCCGCCATCCCGGCAAACCGGAATGGTTCATCGAGGCGGTCACTGCCTGGGGTCGCGGCGAGCAGATGCGGGCCGAGCCGCGTCTGCTGCCCATGATCTGATCGTGACCGGGTTTCCCGCCGATCTGCGCCTGATCCTGGTCCACAAGCAGAAGACCAGCGCACGGGTGCGTTTTCTGAAGTTTGCCCATGGCGTATGCGCGTTCACGCCGCTGCCGACGTTGTCGGTGGTGGAAGAAGAAGGCGATGGCGATTCGGTCGTGGCGTATCACCCCAACGCCTGGCTGCGGGTCGCCGCAGAACAGCTGGGCCTGGATGGGGGCGCCCTGGCAGCCGTGGCCGAATACCATGCCACGGTGCAGACCCCGGACGGCCCTGTGACCGTGCAGCTGGCCAGTCTGGAAACCGTCGACCCGCCCTTCGCCGAGGCCGAGCGCCTGGGCGGCCGGTTCGTTGCCATTACCGAGGCTCGGGGCTGCACACCGGTGGAACTCGAACTTCTGCGTCGCGCCTACACCACGGTGATGGGTTGATCCGTACCATCATCCAATATCAAAAGTACTAATTCCCCGGCTACAATGAGTAGATGCATGCCGATGGGGACCTATCGTGAAACGACTGCTCATTTTCGTGGTGGGCCTGTTCTGGTGTCTGTCAGCCCAGGCCGTTGATAGCTATTCGTTCGGCGTGCTTCCCCAGCGCAGCCTGGTTCTGACCGCCGAGTACTGGAACCCCATCCTGGACTATGTGTCGCGCAAGGCCGCGATCGATCTGAAACTTAAGGTTGCCCGCACCGGCACGGAATCGTCAGCGGCCGCAGCGCGCGGCGAATACGATTTCATCTACTCGAACCACATCTTCCGGCCCGACATCGTGCCGCAGCGCTATCAAGTCATCCTGCGCCCGCGGGAAGAGGCCATCCGGGGCCAGATCGTCACGCTGGATGATTCGCCGATCCGTACGCTTGCCGACCTGAACGGCCGTGAGACGGGGTTTCCGTCCAAGTCGGCCTTCGTCGGCTATACCGTGCCCATGGACCATCTGCTGCGCAAGGGCGTGAACGTCACACCGGTGTTCGGTGGCAATCAGGAAGGCATCATGGGCCAGCTCAAGGCGGGCAAGGTGGCCGCCGCCGGGGTCAACAACCAGGTGATGCGGGTCTATGCCGCGCGCGAGGGTATCCGCTACCGGGTGCTGTGGGAGTCGCCGAGCTACAACAACCTGCCCGTGGCAGCGCACCCCAGGGTGCCGAAGGCCGTGGTAAGGGCGGTGCAGAAGGCCTTTGTCGACATGAATGACGATCCCGAGGGGGCAAGGATACTGGCCGTCAGTGCCGCGGTCATCGGCCAGCCGCCGCCGTTCGGATTCCAGCGTGGCAGCCGGGTCGATTACCGGAACAACCTGGATTTCTACAAACATACCCTGGTGAAGGACATCGAGTAAGGTGGTCACCCCTCGCTTGTCTCTCTGGGACAGACTGCCCCTCGTTGCGCGACTGCTGATCATCGCCAGCCTGGCCTTGCTGACGGCGGTGGCACTGATGCTGTATTCGGCGGAGAGGGAGGCGGCCGACGAGGCACGTGCCGACCTGAAGGAACTGCTGGCGGAAGAGCTCAATGCCCTGCCGCTCACTCTCGCGGAACCGATGATCATCGGCGATTTCGCCTCGCTGCAGCAGACCCTGGATCGCAGGGTTAAGCGTCCCCAGATTGCCGCGATCCGCTATCTTGAGCCGTCCGGGGCGAAGCTGGAGAGCGTGGCCATCATTCAGCCGCATCGGGCTCCCGCCTGGTTTGCGCAATGGACGAAATTGCACGACCTGACCGGCAAGGTCGAAGCCCGGATCGGCGGCCGCGATTACGGCAGCCTGGAAGTCACCATCACAGCCCAGCTTGCCGTGAATCGGCTCTGGCGGCATCTGACCGAGCATCTGTACATCCTGCTGCTGGCGATCGTTCTTGATTTTCTGGGTATCTGGCTGGTCCTGCGCACCGGCCTGCGACCTCTGCAGACTCTCAACGAGGCCGCCCGAGCCGTGGCGCTGGGCGAGATGTCGACCCGGATCGAACCGACCGGCAGCCCCGAACTGCGCGATGTCATCAGCGTCTTCAACCATATGGCCCGCCACATAGAAGAGGCGCAGCGCAGCCTGATTCTGGAGAAGGAACGGTTGCAGGTGACTCTGGCCTCGATCGGCGACGCGGTGCTGACTACCGACCGCGAGGGCCGCATCGAGTTCATGAACCCGGTGGCCGAGGCGCTCACCGGCTGGCGCAATCAGGATGCCCGCCGCCGGCCGATGCTGGAGGTGTTCAACATCGTCAGCGAAGAGTCCGGGAAGCCGGCCCGGAACCCGGTCGACCGGGTTTTCCAGGAAGGCCGCATCGTGGAACTGGCCAACCATACCTTGCTGATCAGCCGCGACGGCACGGAACGGCCGATCGCCGACAGCGCGGCGCCGATCCGGGCCAGCGGTGACGGCGAGATACTGGGCGCGGTGCTGGTGTTCCGCGACCAGAGCGGCGAGCGCGAGCGCTACAACCAGCTGCGCCTGTCCGGCAGCGTGTTCGAGCATGCCCAGGAAGGCATCATGATCACCGATGCCGAGGCCACCATCCTGAACGTCAATCCGGCCTTCGCGAATCTGACTGGCTACCCGCCGTCCGATGCCATCGGGCGCAACCCGTCGTTCCTGAAGTCGGGCCATCACCCTCCGGAGTTCTATGCCGAGCTGTGGGCCACCCTGCTGGAAACCGGGCAATGGCGCGGCGAAATATGGAACCGCAAGAAAAACGGCGAACTCTACGCCGAGCTGCTGGCGATCACCGCCGTGCCTTCGGAGGCCGGCGGCAAGGGCTATTACGTGGGTATCTTCACCGACATCACCGAGATCAAGTCGCACCAGCAGCATCTGGAGCGCATCGCCCACTTTGACGCCCTGACCCAGTTGCCCAACCGGGTGCTGCTGGCCGACCGGCTGCAGATCGCCCTGGCCCAGGCCCGGCGCACGGGCAGCGTGCTCGGGGTCTGCTACCTCGACCTGGACGGTTTCAAGCCGGTCAACGACAACCATGGCCACGAGGTCGGCGACCGATTGCTGATCGAGGTGGCGAGCCGCCTGACCATGGTCTTGCGCGCCGGCGATACCGTGGCCCGACTGGGCGGCGACGAGTTCGTGCTGCTGCTGGCCGGTCTGCCCGATGTCGAGGAGTGCCAGCAGACCCTGGATCGCCTGCTCAAGGCGGTCGCCAAGCCCTATGAGGTGGCGGGCCATTCGGTGGAAATCTCCGCCAGCATCGGCGTGACCCTGTTCCCCCACGACGATACCGACACGGACACCTTGCTGCGCCATGCCGATCAGGCCATGTACGCCGCCAAGGAAAGCGGCCGCAATCGCTACCATCTGTTCGATCCCGAACATGACCGTCGGGCGCGTGCCCACCGCGAAGCCGTGGTCAGGATCGAGGAAGCCCTGTTCAACCGCGAGTTCGTTCTGTATTACCAGCCCAAGGTCGACATGCGCCACGGCAAGGTGGTTGGCGCCGAGGCGCTGATCCGCTGGAACCATCCGCTGCGCGGCTTGCTGCCGCCGGCCGAGTTCCTGCCCTTCATCGAAGACACGGAGCTCTCGGTCCGGGTCGGCGAATGGGTGATCGAGGAGGCGCTGTCCCAGATGGAGATCTGGCTACGGGGCGGCCTCGACCTGCCGGTCAGCGTCAACATCTCCGCACGCCATCTGCAGCAGAAGGACATGACCCTGCGCCTGTCCGCCGCGCTGTCCAGACACGCGAAGATACGGCCTCAGAACTTCGAGCTGGAAATCCTGGAAACCAGCGCCCTCGACGACATCCTGCATGTCACCCGGCTGATCGAGGAATGCCAGCGACTGGGGGTCAGCTTTGCCCTCGACGACTTCGGCACCGGTTATTCCTCGCTCAGCTACTTCAAGCGCCTGCCGGCCGAGACGCTGAAGATCGACCAGTCATTCGTGCGCGACATGCTGCGCGACACCGAGGATCTGGCCATCGTCGAAGGCGTCATCGGCCTGGCCGAGGCGTTCCGGCGCAAGGTCATTGCCGAAGGCGTGGAAACCGTGGCGCATGGCATCCTGCTGCTGCATCTGGGCTGCGATCTGGCGCAAGGCTATGGCATCGCGCGGCCGATGCCGGCCGATGCCATGCCGGGCTGGATTGCCGGCTGGAAGACGGATCCGCGCTGGGTCGATGCCAGCCAGCAGGTCTGGCAGCGTCACGAACTGCCCCTGCTGGTGGCCGAGTTCGACCATCAGAACTGGATCAATGCCCTGGTCGACTGGATCGGCTCCGGCCTGGCCGAGGTTGCCGATCACCCGAATCTGGACGAACGGGCCTGCCTGTTCGGGCGCTGGCTGGATGGCGCCGGGCAGGAACATTACGGGGAACATGAGGCTTACGAGAGGGTGCGGGCAATCCGTCGCCGCATCGGCATCCTGGCCAAGGAACTGGTCGGCCTCAAGCTGGCCGGCCATGCCGAGGTCGCCCGTCAGCGGCTGGGTGAGATCGACGCCTTGAATCAGGAACTGATCGGGCAGTTACGCCAGTTTCACGGGTTGCCCCCCGGCAAGGGTTAGAGCACCACCTGGGCGCCCAGTTCGACCACCCGGTTGACCGGCAGGTTGAACCAGGAGGCCGGGGTACCGGCCAGCCGGGACTGGCCGATGAACAGCTTCTTGCGCCACATCGCCATGCCGCCGGCCTTGCCGATGCTCAGCAGTTCGCGGCCGAGGAAGAAGGTCGTGTCTTCCAGATCGCATGGCAGCAGCGTGTTGTCGCAGGCGTGCAGGGTGGCCGTCAGGTCGGGCAGGTCCATGAAACCGAAGCGCACCTCCACCCGGTAGAAACGTTCGGCCAGGTGCTCCATGTGCACCCGCTGCTCCATGGCGATGTAGGGCTCGTCGGTAAAGCGGACGTTCATGATCACGACGCGCTCGTGCAGGCTCTTGTAATGCTTGAGGCTGTGCAGCAATGAGTGCGGCACCTGGCGCGGGTTGGGGGTGAGGAAGACGGCGGTGCCGGAGATGGTCGGGATGACGGCGTGGCCCATGCTCTCGACGAATTCCCTGAGCGGGATGCCGCCCTGGTCGCGCCGTTCCTTGAGCAGGTCGCGGCCCCGTTTCCAGGTGGTCATCAGGATGAACAGGGTCAGGGCGAAGGACAGCGGGAACCAGCCGCCGTCGGCGATCTTGGACAGGTTGGCGCTGAAGAACGCCAGGTCCATGACCAGGAACGTGCCCAGCACCAGGCCGGCACGGACCGGCCCCCAGCGCCAGATGCGGCGCGCCGCGACATAGACCAGCAGGGTAGTGATGATCATCGTGCCGGCGACTGAAATACCATAGGCCGAGGCAATCGCGTCGGCCGAACCGAAGCCCAGCACCAGCAGCACCACGGCGACGAACAACCCCCAGTTGATGGCCGGCATGTAGATCTGGCCGCGCGCCTCGCTGGAGGTGTGCAGCACCTGCATGCGCGGGACATAGCCCATCTGGATGGCCTGGTGGGTGATCGAGTAGGCGCCGGAGATGACGGCCTGGGAGGCGATCACCGTCGCGGCCGTGGAGAGCGCCACCAGCGGATAGAGTGCCCAGTCCGGCGCCATGAGGAAGAACGGGTTCTTGATCGTCTCGGGATGGACCAGCAGCAGGGCGCCTTGGCCGAAATAATTCAGGGTCAGGGCAGGCAGGACCAGACCCAGCCAGGCGAGGCGGACCGGCGTCCGGCCGAAATGACCCATGTCGGCGTAGAGCGCTTCAGCCCCGGTCACGGCCAGGAATACCGAACCCAGCGACATGAAGGCCAGGTGCGGCTGGCTCAGGAAGAATCGCGCCGCATGGTGCGGGGACAGGGCGGCCAGGACCATGGGTGCCTGGATGATGTTGTGGATGCCCATAGCCGCCAGGACCAGGAACCAGAGTGTGGTGATCGGCCCGAACAGGCCGCCGACCAGGGCGGTGCCGTGCTTCTGCACCCAGAACAGGCCAAACAGGATCAGGATGGTCAGGGGCAGGATCCAGGGCTTGAAGGCCGAGGTGGCCACGCCCAGTCCTTCGACGGCGGACAGTACCGAGATGGCCGGCGTGATCACGCCGTCGCCATAGAAAAGGGACGCGCCGAACAGGCCGAGCAGGACCAGCCAGAACGCCTGCCGGCCATGTCGGGTATGACGCTTGACCAGCGCCATCAGGGCCATGATGCCGCCCTCGCCCCGGTTGTCTGCCCGCATGATGAAGGTGGCGTATTTCGCCGACACCACCATGATCAGAGTCCAGAAGATCAGGGACAGGATGCCCAGGATGTTGTCCGGATTGATGGGCACCGGATGATGGGAGCCGGCGAAAATTTCGCGCACGGTGTAGAGAGGGCTGGTGCCGATGTCGCCATACACCACGCCCAGTGCTGCCAGGGTCATGACCCCGAGGCGTTTGTGATCGCTGCTGTCATTCATGAACGGAAGTCCATGGAAACCTGAACGGTGCGGATGGTGACAGAAATCAGGTCAAAAAGGTGTAAACCCGAGTTGCCCGTTCGTGGCATGGCGTTTGCTGCTGGAAGAAGGATACGTGCCGATCATCGACGACTGACAGGATGGCCGGATGCGCGTAAAACAGGTTAACCGTCCCGGCACAAAACCGGGCACTTTGTGAGGATGGCGACATGGGCCGTTTCGAGATGGGCGATTTGGTGTATTCCGCTCAGGACTTATACAACGACACGGTCGAGGAGACCGGAGAAAGCGCCATCCCCGGCGCTGCCGTCGACGAGCTTCTGGTTTCGGCCGGCGTTCGCGGTGTGGTGGTCAACGTCGGCCATGCGGAAGCCGATCCCGGCCAGGCGATCTACCTGGTGCGCTTCGAGATGGACGAGGCGGGCACCCTGTCGGCGCCGGTCGGTTGCCTGGCCGATGAATTGAGCCACGAACCGGCGGCCTGATGGACGCAGTCGCCACCGTCCTCGCCTACCACGAACGGACCAAGCACCGGCTGGATCAGTACGCGACCGGACCGGGCAGCCTGGACTGGGACGCCCAGCCCGACCCCTTCCGTCGCTGGGCCGGCGCGACGGAGATTCCGCTGCCGCGCGACAGCGCCATTCCGGAGCCCGGCAACGAAGTCGTGCCGACACTGGAAACGCTGTCCATCCTGCTCCGCCATGCCGTTGCGATCACCGCCTGGAAACAATACGGCCCGTCGCGCTGGTCGCTGCGCGCCCATCCTTCGTCCGGCAATCTGCATCCCACCGAGACGTATGTCCTCTCACGCGGCATCGCCGGCCTGGGCGACGGCCTCTATCACTACCAGGCACGGGACCATAGTCTGGAACTTCGCGCCAGTTCGCCGCTGCTGCCCGATGAGGGCGCAAGTCTGCATCTCGCCTTTACCTCCATTCCCTGGCGCGAGGCCTGGAAATACGGTGAACGCGCTTTCCGTTATTGCCAGCTGGACATGGGTCACGTGCTTGCCGCCGTGGCCTGTTCGGCCGCACTGCTGGGCTGGTCGCCGAGGCTGCTGGCTCTGGATTCCGATACGCTGGATGGGTATCTCGGCCTGGACCGGATCGACGATTTCGCTGGTGTCGAACAGGAGGAAGCGGAGGTCATGCTGACCCTGTTCGGCAATGCCGAACCGCCGGCGTTCACTGAATGGCATGGCCGACCCAGCCTGCTCGACGCCAGGCCGATGTATCAGTGGCCGATCATCGAGGAAATCGCCGAGGCGACGCGTGGCGCGCTCCCGAGTCCTTCGGATGAGACGCGGACGGCGGCCCCACGGACGCAAAGGGTCAGTCCCGAGATACTGCTCCGGCGTCGCAGCGCCCAGGCCTTCGATGGCCATTCGGTCATGCCCGGGCCGGTCTTCCGGCAATTGCTGGCGGCCCTGCTGCCTGGCGGCTCCCCGGCTGCGTCGCTGTGGCCGCTGGCTGCCCGGGTCCACCCGGTCCTGTTCGTCCATCGCGTGGCCGAGGTGGTGCCCGGCCTCTATATCCTGCCGCGATCCGAATCGGGTCTGATCGCGCTGGGCGAGGCCATGCGGCGCGAATTCGCCTGGACGCCAGCCGATGTCGATTTGCCACTTTACCAGCTGGTCGCCGCCCGAACCGAGCGCACTGCGCGGACCGTGTCCTGTCACCAGGACATCGCCAGCCAGTGCGCCGTGGGGTTCATGTTCGTGGCCGAATTCGCCGCGCCCGTCGCCGAAGCCCCCGCTGCCTGGCGGCATCTGCACTGGGAGGCCGGAATGCTGGGCCATGCGCTTACCCTGGCGGCCGAGGCCGAAGGCTGGCGCGGCACGGGCATCGGGTGCTTCTTCGACGACGCAGACCATGAAATCCTGGGTCTGAAGGACGACCGTTTTCAGGTCATCTACCACTTCGCCGTCGGCATGCCGGTCGACGACGCACGGCTGACCACCCTGCCGGCCTATGATTGACGTGGAAGAAAACAGCCACCTGCCAGAGTCGGTCGACAAGGGGGTGAACGAAGCGATGGCAACCTACCGGAACGACCCCGAGCGCGCCGACTTCCTGCTCAACGTCGCCTGCACCCAGCTCGCCGATCCGTTGCCGCTTTACCGGGTGCTGTACAAGTTCTACAACCGCCAGCGCCGCTTCGACCTCGCCCACGACTTCGCCAGCCGTGCCCTGCTCGAAGCGGCGAGGCAGTGCGGTCTGCCGCAGGAACCCCGCAACTGGAGGCCAGAAGCGCTGGCCGCGGCCGATCCGCTGCTCGCCAGCCAATGCCTGCTCGCGCTCAAGGCCATGTCCTTCATCTCGTTGCGGCGCGGTGACCAAGCCGGTTCGGTGAATCATCTCGAAATCCTGCTCCGGCTCGATCCCGAGGACGGCAGCGGCGTGTCGGTGGTGGCGGCGTTGGCGGACTCGTTACGCGTAGCCGGGTGATTCTTGCCGCCCTGGGTCAAGCACCGCTTTCGACATCGTTCCGCGCGACCATGACCTGGTTCCGGCCATTGTCCTTGGCGGCATAGAGGGCCTGGTCCGCGCGTGCGATGAGCGCCTCCACGTCGCTGTCGCCCGCCTCGCGACTGGCCACGCCGACACTGAGCGTGACGTGGAACAACTCGTTGCCTTTGCCGTACCTTTCCTTGCGAATGTTGCGCGCGATGCGTTCGCCCAGCTGGATGGCTTCCTTGACCGGCGTGCCCGGGCCGACGATACAGAATTCCTCTCCGCCGAAACGGAACACCACGTCATCCTTGCGGCAACTGCTCTGGATAATCCGTGCCACCTGGGCAAGCACCAGATCGCCGACTTCGTGGCCGTAGCGATCATTGACGGCCTTGAAGTGGTCGATGTCCAGCATCAGGCAGGACAGGGGTGCACCGCTGTGCATCGCGTATGACCACTCCTGGTTGAAGCGGTCCAGGCCGTAGCGACGGTTGTGCAGCCGGGTCAGGGGGTCGGTCAGGGCCTCGTGGAGTAGTCGGCGGTTGCTGCGCGCCCATTCTCCGGAGGACCGGATCACGGTCTCCCGCTCGGTACGCACCGCACTCTGCAGCGTCACTACCCGCTGGGCGGAACTGAGCCGGGCGACCAGGGAGGATTCGGAGTAATTGAACAGCAGGTAGTCGGATGCGCCCGCCAGCATCAGCTTGGCCACATTCGCCTCCGCCTCCGGCGGGATCATGGCGATGCAGTAGGCCTGGCGTCCACCGTCGCAGGTGCGCAGTTCACGCAAGGCGCGGGCGGATTCGTCGCCGCTGTCCGGCAGCTGCACCATCATGATGTCCGTCTGGTTCTGGGCCAGCAGACGCAGGGCGCTGTTTCTGTCCGGGGCCAGCTCGACCAGCAGGCCCATGGCGTCGAGGGTCTCCGCCAGATTGCGCAGCAGGCTGGCGTCGTAGGCGATGAGGGCCAGGCGCATGGGCAACACCACCAGCGCGGACATGCCCGCTTCTCCAGCCATGTCCGGCGGCGTGGTGAGCAAGTGTTTGAGGTCACTGAAATCCTGGGTAGGCAGGCGCAGCTCGCGCCCCCAGTCGTGCCATTGGGCGACGACGCTCTCTACCAGCGGCGGCACCTGGGTGTCCTCCAGACCCAATTGTGCGGCAGCGTGATACAGGGAGGGCAGCCGCTCCCAACGCCGGGCCGAATCCATGTTCAGCAGAGCCCCCACCTTGCTGGAGAAATGCAGGGCACTGGTCAGGGCCTGGGCACGGGAGCCGGCCGCGAAGGGGGCCTCCGCGGGCAATTCGTGATAACGCACGGCCTGGTGGAATATCTCCGGCAACCCCCAGTCATCGAGCAGTTCCCCGGACAGAACGGCATGATCCAGACCGAAGTTGCTGGATTCCGCTTCGCGCAGGGCCAGGGCATTGAGGTTGCGCACCAGCATCTCGCTGTATTCCATTGGAAAGACGGTGGCCAGGGCCAGCCGGCCGATTCCGGAAAGCAGGCCGCAGGTGAAACTTTCGTCGGGAGGGCACTGGGCCTGGGCGGATACCTGCTGGGCCGTGATCCCGGTGGCCAGGGAAGCGGTCCAGTAGCCCAGGTAATCGAAGGCGGTGCAGGCGCCGCTGCGGTAATGGTCGACCAGTGAAAAACCAAGGGCGATCTGGCGCACCCGGAACAGGCCCAGGAAGACGATGGCGTGCGAAAGCGACGCGATATGGCGCAGGCTGCCGCCATGCACTGCGTTGGCATAGCGCAGGATGCGCCCGGCCATGGCCGGATCGGTCTGCACCAGATGGGTCAGGGTCTTGACGTTGGCGTCGTTGCGCTGAGTCAGTTCCAGAATGGCCAGCGACACGCCCTGAGGTGAAGGCAACATGCCCCCCGCTTTCAGTGCGGCAAAACGCTGCTTGGCGTCATCGATCATCCATCCTCCCTAGCTGGCTATCCGACTTGAGGTGGTTCTATTCTCCGTGCGTCAAATGACCCGGTCATAATCCCCACATTGGCTCTGGGGTGAGCATAGTCTATTCCAACCTGGCATGAGTCTATACGGTTGAGATTGGAAAGAGCGTTGGATGCAGGATGCACGACAGGCATGGAACAAATTTGACCGCAAATGATTCATTCAGGCCGGATCAATGATGGCTTGTCAGCCAAAAAGCTGGATACCCCAGAACGCCAAGAATCCGCTGAACAACACGAGGGTGGAAACGGGTTTCTCTGCTACGGTATGCGCCTCGATCAATAACTCTTCCGTGACCAGGTAAAGCAAGGCCGCGGCACTGAAAGCCAGCGTGCCGCCAATTACGGTAGGTGATGCGCCCGACAGCAGCAGGTTGCCGAGCATCGAAAAGGCAAGCACGGTAATCCCCAATGCGCCAGAAATGACAATGATGCGCCGACCCGAAACGGTCCCGGAAGCCAGCGCCAGGCCGAGAAACAGCAGTTCCACCGACAAGCCCAGGGCCAGGATTGTGCCGGTCTCGCCGCCGGCAGCGAAGCCGGCGCCGATGATGAAACCATCGGTAGCCACGTCGATGAAGGTGGCCAAAAGCAGGCCGGTACTCGTTCCAGAAACGTCCCCGGCGACCGAAGCCTGATGCTCCATTCGCATCGTCCACAATTTAATTCCGTACATGAACAGGCTGCCCAGCGCGAATGCGCCCATCAGCACCAGGCCAGGGGCATGTTCGCGCCCGATCTCAGGCAGCAGTTCAACCGCGAGAGCCGCCAATACCACGCCGGCTGCGAAGTGCTGGATCAGGCTGCGTATTTGATGGCTGGGGCTCCAGACCGCAGCAAGCAAGCCACCGCCAAGGCAGACCAGGGCGGGAATCGCCATGGTTAGAAGCATGTGTGCGTTCATGGCGATGGAAACCCGATCAAATTGGAAGATGCCTACGATTCATCACACCGAACCGGAAGGTCAAGTGCTCTGGGTGAAATCGGCAAGAAACGGCATCACGGGTCAGGTACCCCGCTCAATCGAACAGATCCTTCCAGAATGGCTGGCGCCGACCATGGTAGGTCTGTTCCTGACTTTGACGGAAGTGGTAGCCGTGATGCCCGCTGATCCCATGTTGCGGCCAGGCGCTTACTTTTTGGCAAAAGGTTCCGGCATTGGCGTCTTGTCAGAGGACGGCGGCAGGATCGGCAGCTTGAAGTTCGGCTGGTCGCCGGTAAGCGTCTTCAAGAAGGCGACGATCTGTGCGTTTTCCTTTTCGGTGAACGTCCTACCCAACTGGATGCGGCCCATGGTGTCGACGGCCTCTTTCAGCGTGTTCGCCGCACCGTCGTGGAAGTAGGGATAGGTCAATTCCACGTTGCGCAGCGTCGGCACCTTGAAGTTGAATCGATCCGCGTCCTTTCCGGTCACGGCGACATGGCCTTCAGCCGGGCTCAATGTCTTGTAGGGCGCGACGACTCCCATTTTCTGGAATGAATTACCGCCGACCGCCGGGCCGTTGTGGCAGGCGACGCAGCCACTTTCCTTGAATAGCTTGTAGCCAGCTGACTCTTCTGCCGTCAGCGCCTTCTTGTCACCCTTCAGCCACTTGTCGAAGCGCGAGTTGGGCGTGACCAGCGTCTCCTCGAATGCGGCGATGGCCTTCGTGACCTCGTCGATGGTCACCTTGTCGGTGCCGAAGGCCTTCCTGAAATCAGCGGTATAACCCGGGATCGATTGCAGCACTTCGACGGCGAGCGTGTGGTTGGAGGCCATCTCGCCCGGATTGGCGATCGGGCCGCCGGCCTGCGCCTGCAAGTCCTTGGCGCGGCCGTCCCAGAACTGGGCGAGGTTCATGCTGGAGTTGAGCACAGTGGGGGCATTGATCGGGCCCTGGTTCCAGTTGTGGCC
>JARLJM010000068.1 GCA_031291185.1 Parasulfuritortus sp.
GGCAGCTCGATGGTGCGATCACTGTCGCTGAACTTGAGGGTAACGGTGCGTTGGCTCATCTGAAACTCGACTTGAAGTGTCTGTTGAGAACGATTGTAAGTAAAACCGCCCCGGCCCGGACATTTTTTTGACCGAATTCCGTGGCTGCGACAGAGTCCTTCAACCGACCCGCCCCATTCAAGTATCATTCGACATTCAGCCCGCCTCAACCCAGACGCAAACCGGTCTGCACCGCAACCCTTTCATTGATGCCGCGATCCACCCTCTCATGAATCGACACGCCGTAATCAGGCACCTGGCCAGCGCGTTCCCGCTGCTGGTCTGGCTGGTCCTGTCCACGCTCGCCCAGGCCGCGCTCCCGGCCCAGCCTGCGGAGCGGGTGACAGTTCAGCTGAACTGGAAGCACCAGTTCGAATTCGCAGCCTTTTACGCCGCACTGGAACAGGGTTACTACCGTCAGACGGGCCTCGATGTCGTCCTGCGCGAGGGCGGCCCCGGAATCGACACGATCAGGGAAGTCGGCAGCGGACACACGGATTTCGGCGTCGGCACCTCTTCGCTGGTGGTCGACCGTTACCGTGGCCTTCCGGTGGTCGCGCTGGCCGCCCTGATGCAGCATTCCCCGATTGCCCTCCTGGCCCTGCGCAAGAATGGCGTCAATAGCGTGCACGACCTGGCCGACCGGCCGGTCGCGGTCGACCCCCATAACCGGGACGAAGTCGAAGCCTACCTGCTGGCTTCGGGCATACCCAAGGAACACATCAAACTGGTCGAACAGGTCGACTGGACCCTGGACTCACTGGACAAGGGCCTCGTCGCCGCCAAGGTGATCTACATCTCCAACGAACCCTTCAGCATTCGCGGACATGAGCACGACTACCTTCTGCTGACCCCGCGTTCAGCCGGCATCGACCTGTTCGGCAACATCCTGTTCACCAACGAAACCATGCTCCGGGACCGGCCGCTGGTGGTCAAGGCCTTCCGCGAGGCCACCCTCAAGGGGCTGGTTTACGCGCTCGACCATCCGGAACATGTGACCGACCTGATCCTCGACCGGTACAACAGCCAGCACAAATCGCGCGCGCACCTGATGTTCGAAGCCGAGCAGATACGGGAACTGACCCGGCCCGACATCGTCGAGCCGGGTTACATGAGCCCCGGACGCTGGCAGCATGTGGTGGATGTCTTCACCAGTCAGCACAAGCTGCCAGGCGGCTTCGACCTGACCGGTTTCATCTACGACTCCACCCCGCCCAAAACCCCGCGCTGGCTGATCTGGTCCCTGGCCGGCCTGGTGCTGGTGCTGACCGCAACCCTGGCCATCCTGATCAAGGTCCGCAGCCTGAACCATAAACTGCAGCGCGAAGTGGCCGAGCGCACCCAGGCCGAACTGGCGCTGCACCAGAGCGATGCCAAATACCGGGAACTGGTCGAGACCGCCAACGCCATCATCCTGCGCATGGGGCTGGACGGCACCGTCACCTATTTCAACGAATATGCCGAACATTTCTTCGGCTACACGTCCGAGGAGATACTTGGCAGGCATGTCGTCGGCACGATCATCCCGGATCAGGCATCGGATGACGGCCGCGACCTGTCGCACATGGTCGAAGCAATCCTGTCCCGTCCCGAAGACTACGAGCACAACGAAAACGAGAACATGACCCGCGACGGCAGGAGGGTCTACGTCCGCTGGGCGAACAAGGTCATCGTCGACGAGCAGAACCGCCCCATCGGCATATCCAGCATCGGCCAGGACATCACCGAAGGCAAACGGGCCGAGGAAACGATCCGCAATCTGGCCTTCTTCGACGCGCTGACCCAACTTCCCAACCGGCGCCTGCTGCTCGACCGCCTGCACCAGGCCCTGGCGCTGAGTGCCCGCAACCTGCGGCACGGCGCCCTGCTGTTCATCGACCTGGACAACTTCAAGCTGCTCAACGACACCCAGGGGCACGACGTGGGCGATCAACTGCTGAGGGAGGTTGCCCATCGCCTGCAAGGCTGCGTCCGGGACGGCGACAGCGTGGCCCGCCTGGGCGGCGACGAATTCGTGGTCATGCTGGAAGACCTGAGCGAGCTGCCGGCAGACGCCGCGAACCAGGCCGAAATCGTCGCCGAAAAAATCATCGCCGAACTGGGCCGGCCTTACCGGTTGGGCGAATTCGAGCACCACAGCACCGCGAGCATCGGCGTCGCCCTGTTCCGTGACAAGGGATTGAGCATCGACGAACTGCTCAAACGCGCCGATCTGGCCATGTATCAGGCCAAGGCATCCGGACGCGACACCCTGCGCTTCTTTGACCCGACCATGCAGGCGTCAGTCGAAGCCCGTTCCAATCTGGAAGCGGAATTGCGCCGTGCCATCCAGCGCAACGAGTTCCTGTTCCACTACCAGCCCCAGGTCAACGCCGCCGGCCAGCTGATCGGCGTCGAGGCCCTGGCCCGCTGGCAGCACCCGCAACGCGGCCTGGTTCAGCCGGGCGCATTCATCGGCCTGGCCGAGGAAACCGGTCTGATCATCCCGATCAGCCAGTTGCTGCTGCGCCAGGCCTGCGAGCAGATCAAGGCCTGGTCCATCCAGCCTGAAACCGCCCATCTGTCGACCTCGATCAACGTCAGCGCGCGCCAGTTCCACCACCCCGATTTCGTCGACATGATGCTGGCCAACCTGGCCGCCTCCGAGATCGACCCGAACCGCTTGATGCTGGAAATCACCGAGAGCCTGCTGCTCGACAACATCGACGAAACGGTCGAAAAGATGAACGCACTCAAGGCGCACGGCATACGTTTCTCGATCGACGACTTCGGCACGGGCTATTCCTCGCTCGCCTACCTGAAACGCCTGCCGCTGGATGAACTCAAGATCGACCGTTCCTTCGTGGCCGACATCGAAACCGACGATAACGACGCCGCCATCTGCGCCACCTTCATCAGCCTGGCTCATCTGCTCGGATTACGTGTGGTCGCCGAAGGCGTCGAAAACGAGGCACAACGCAACTTCCTGGCCGCCACCCACAACTGCGATGCAATGCAGGGCTACCTGTTCGGCAAGCCGATGCCGGCGGAGCAGATCGCGATTCTGTCAGGCAGTACCCAGCAGTAGTTGATGGACCGGTGTTCGGCCTGAGCCGAAACCGTGGACTCCCGACAACAGACGTTCACAGGCGTCTGCTTTGTCAGTGCCGCTACTGCCGCAGCGGCCTCGAAGCTGACAGACGCTCCGTCACGGTTTCAAGGGCGGCTATCTGAGTACAGCCGCTCTAGCTCTTTCTCATGTTCTTGCAATTGTCAGCAATGTCGGGCAAAGACAGTATGCATGAAAGTCACTTTTCATATTTTTCACACGTATGAGGCTCTGCCCATGATGAATACAGAACAGGCGCGGGAGTATAAAAACGGGATTGCACGACTCTATTCGCAGCGTAGCCAATCCTACGATGACAGTGCGTGGCACGAGGAGATCGCTCGTAAGCTGGTTGACTACTCGAATATAGCTGTTGATTCCCAAGTCCTTGATGTTGCAACCGGGACTGGAATGGTTGCGTTCTATGCAGCCACCAAGTTAGGTCCGCAAGGTTCGGTTATTGGGATAGATATTGCCGAAGGAATGATTGAACGGGCCAAGGCGAAACTGAACGATAAATCTTATCCAAACGTGCGATTTGAGGTTGGTGACGGGGAAGAACTTGCGTTTCCCCCCAATACCTTTGATTACATTTTTTGCGGTTCGGCATTGATCTGGATGACTGACCTAAATGCTGCATTGAGTCACTGGCGGACAAGGCTACGTCCTAACGGAATGGTCGGCTTTCATGCCTTTTCGGAAAGCGCTTTTGTGGCGGGGACCGTGGCGCAATCAGTGCTATCTAACTTCGGTATCTCGTATTTGATGAGTCAGCCAACAGGCACGCCCGAAAAGTGCCGAGCATTACTGACAGATGCTGGCTACAAGAACATAGAGGTGATTGCTATCGAAGAAGGAAAATATATAAGCTTGGAAGAGGCGAAAGGCTCATGGGTTAGTGCATCGCACCCCGCTCCGGGTCAATTCCCTCATCCCCTTACACTAATGACTAGTGAACAGATGACTGAAGCCCACGCTGAATTCGACCACAAGCTGGAAACATTGAATACCCCTGAAGGCATTTGGAATGACATGACCACCTTTTATGTCTACGGGAAAAGTTGATCAACTGCTGTTTTGTAGAGACCCGTTTGACCGGTCAGGCCTAGTAGTGTGAACTGGCATTCCAACAGGTTCCGAATTACAGCAGTCGCTCAAATGACAGCGCAGCCGGGTGGACGCGGGGCAGCAATAGGTTGCGGATTCAACTGATGGCTCTCGCTGAACTTGAGACAAAAAAGGATCAATACCCCATGGTCAACGATGCGATAGTTTCCTGTGAAATTGCCATTGCCCGGGCAGATAGACTGGAGTCTTACGGCAGCAGTAAGCCGCCCTGCTCATCCAGACACACCTCTATATCCGCCGCTGCAACAGCGCCAGCAACGGGACAAGCTCACCGCTCACCGGTGTGGTCCGCCCCATGACCAGATCGAGGATGTCCGCGTCTTCCATGCTCAGCAACGACTCGAATGCGCGCTGCGTTTCAGGCGGTGCGGCAAGGTACCCCGTATCGAGAAACCCGCGCAGGATGTGGTCCAGTTCCAGCATGCCGCGCTGGCAGCGCCAGCGCAGGCGGTTCAACTCGGCGGTCACAGCGACCGTTTGACCAGCAGCGTCTTGATCTTGCCGATGGCTTCGGTCGGGTTCAGTCCCTTGGGACAGACCTCGACGCAGTTCATGATGCCGTGGCAGCGGAACAACCGATACGGGTCTTCCAGGTAGTCCAGACGCTCGTCCGTCGCCTGATCGCGGGTATCGGCGATGACGCGATACGCTTGCAGCAGCGCCGCCGGACCGAGGAACTTGTCCGGGTTCCACCAGAACGATGGGCACGATGTGGTGCAGCAGCCGCACAGGATGCACTCGTACAAGCCATCCAGTTCGGCCCGTTCCTCAGGCGATTGCAGACGCTCGTTTTCCGGCTCCGGGTCCAGATTGATCAGATAAGGCTTGACCGCCTTGTAGTGCTGATAGAACTGGCCCATGTCGACGATCAGGTCGCGGATCACGGCCAGCCTGGGTAGCGGACGAATGTCGATCGGCTCCTTCAGTCCTTCCAGCGCCGTGACGCAGGCCAGGCTGTTGACGCCGTTGATGTTGAGTCCGTCCGAGCCGCACACGCCTTCCCGGCAGGAGCGCCGGAAGGCCAGGCTTTCGTCGAGCGTCTCCTTGATCGCGATCAATGCGTCGAGCACCTTTTTGCCCTGCGGGTCGAAGTCGAGCACGTATTCCTGCATGCGCGGCTTGGCGTCGGATTCGGGATCATAACGATAGATTCTGAACTTCATCAGTAGGTCCTTTCCTTCGGCTGGAAGGTCTCTACCGTCAATGGCTTGAGTCGCACCGGCTTGTAGTCGAGCTGGTCGTTTTCCCGCGAATAAAGGGTGTGCCGCAACCACTGGTCATCATCGCGCTTCGGATAATCCTCGCGGCTATGCGCGCCCCGGCTCTCGGTCCGGGCGAGCGCGGAAACCAGTGTGGCACGGGCAATGGGCAGCAGGTTTTCCAGTTCCAGCGCTTCCAGGCGCGCGGTGTTGAACATCTTGCTGCGGTCTTCGATCACTGCATCCTGTAGACGCGCCTCGACCTGGCCCAGTTTCTCGATGCCTTCCTTGAGCAGGTCCTCCCGGCGATAGACGCCGCAATGTTCCTGCAGGATACGCTGCATCTCTGCGCGCAGCTTGGGCACACGTTCGTTGCCCTTGGCCTTGTCCCAGCGAGCCAGCCGGCCGGTAGCGAGATCCGAGGCATCGGCCGGAAGGGGCCGCGGGATGGTGTTCTCGCGCAGGTATTCGATGGCGTGATTGCCGGCGGCGCGACCGAACACCACCAGGTCGAGCAGCGAGTTACCGCCCAGCCGGTTGGCGCCATGCACCGAGACACAGGCGCACTCGCCCACTGCGTAGAGGCCGGGCACCGCCTCCTCGGGGCCGTAACGTTCCGGCGTCACCACCTGGGCATGCAGATTGGTCGGGATGCCACCCATCATGTAATGCGCGGTCGGGGTGACCGGGATCGGTGCCTCGCACGGATCGACGCCGGCGAATTGCATCGACAACTCCCGGATTCCGGGCAGCCGGGACTTGATCTTGTCGGCGCCAATGTGGTCGATCTTGAGATAGACGAAATCGCCATGCGGCCCACAACCCCGGCCGGCCAGAATCTCCTGGGCAATGGCGCGCGACACCACATCGCGCGAGGCCAGGTCGTGGGCGTTCGGCGCATAGCGCAACATGAAGCGCTCGTTGTCCTTGTTGAGCAGATAGCCGCCCTCCCCGCGCACGCCTTCGGTGATCAGCGAACCGATCTCAGGTATTCCGGTGGGGTGGAACTGCCAGAACTCCATGTCCTCCAGCGGCAGGCCGGCACGCAGGATCATGCCGAGGCCGTCGCCGCTGTTGATGTGGGCATTGGTCGAATGGCGGAAGATGCGCGCCCCGCCGCCAGTCGCCAGCAGGGTCACCCGCGCCTCGAACAACCAGGGCTGGCCGGTCTCGATCTCGAGTGCGCTGACGCCGAGGACATAGCCCTCTTCGTCGCGGATCAGGTCGAGCGCGAAGAATTCCTCGAAGAACTGGGTGCGGGCCGCGATGTTGCGCTGGTACAGCGTGTGCAGCAGGGCATGGCCGGTGCGGTCGGCAGCGGCGCAGGTGCGGACGGCCTGTTCGCCCCCGAAATTCTGCGACTGGCCGCCGAACGGGCGCTGGTAGATCTTGCCGTTGTCCAGGCGAGAGAACGGCAGGCCCATGTGCTCCAGCTCGTAGACGGCGGTCGGCGCGTTGCGGCACATGAACTCGATGGCATCCTGGTCGCCCAGATAGTCCGAGCCCTTGACCGTGTCGTACATGTGCCAGTGCCAGTCGTCGTCAGACACGTTGCCCAGCGCCGCCGTGATACCGCCCTGGGCCGACACGGTGTGCGAGCGGGTCGGAAAGACCTTGGAGATGACCGCCACTTTGAGGTCGGCCTGGGCCATTTGCAGGGCGGCTCTTAAACCCGCTCCACCGCCGCCAATAATGACCGCATCGAATGTCCGCTTCGGAATCATTTAACACCCCACAGAATATCGGCGGCCCAGATCAGACATCCCAGATAAAGCGTGCCAAACAGGAACAGCAGCGGCAAACGAATCGTCATGGGATGCACGTAGTCGATGAATATCTCGCGCAGGCCGATCCAGGCATGGACCAGCAACGCCGCGATGAAAAGCAGGCTGGATACCTTCACGGCCAGTGGCACGAACAGTCCATGCCAGGCCGCGAAATCAAGCGGTCCGACGACCAACGCGTAAACCAGAAAGCCCGGCAGATAGAGCGCCATGATCAGCGCACTGGCCCGTTGCACCAGCCACATGTTCAGGCCGCGATGGGCGCCACCGACGTTTCTCATGCCAGCCACCCCACTGCCGCCACAGCGGTCAGCAACAGCGCCGCAAACAGCACGATCCAGGCCGTCATCCGGGCGCGCAACTTGCTCTCGCCCCAGCCAATGTCAAAACCGAGATGACGCAGCCCGGCCAGAAAATGGTGAATCAGTGCCCAGACCAGGCCCAGCCCGACCAGCGCGCCAAGCACGCCGCCAGCAAGGTTCCGAATCTGCGCAAAATCGGCCTCCGAGCGCAGGCTCAGCATAAGGACGTAGAGCAGCGCCGGCACCACCAGTGACAACGCTGCCCCGCTCGCCCGATGCAGGATGGAAACGAAGCCGCCGATCGGCAGGCGAATCTGGATCAGGTTGAGATAGAAGGGGCGTGTCGGTCGCATGTCGTGAGCCGTCATTCCCGCGCAGGCGGGAATCCACTTTTTGTTAACGAATCTGGATTCCCGCCTGTGCGGGAATGACCATAATTTTGTGTTGATTTCACCGGGCTTCCTTCGCGGCATCCGCCACGGCCTTGGGCACCCGCTCGGCCAGACGCGGATCGAACGGCTTGGGGATGATGTAGTCGCGGCCGAATTCAAGGCTGTCGAGGTTGTACGCGGCCAGCACCTCGGCCGGCACCGGCTCCCGCGCCAGCGCGGCCAGCGCCTTGGCCGCCGCGATCATCATCGGCTGAGTGATGGCCTTGGCCCGGGCGTCGAAGGTGCCACGGAAGATGTAGGGGAAGCCAAGCACGTTGTTGACCTGGTTCGGGTAATCCGAGCGGCCGGTCGCCATCAGGGCGTCGTCGCGCGCGGCTGCCACGTCGGCCGGGCTGATCTCGGGGTCGGGATTGGCCATGGCGAACAGGATGGGCCTGGCGGCCATGCTCTTCACCATGTCTTGGGAAACGAGATTCGGGCCGGACACGCCGATGAACACGTCGGCACCGGTCATGGCGTCGGCCAGGGTGCGCTGTTCGATGGCCTTGGCGAATTCCTGCTTATGCGCGTTGAGATCGGTGCGGCCGGAGTGGATCACGCCCTTGGAATCGACCAGGGTCATGTTGGCCTTGTTGCCGCCCATCGCAATCAACAGCCGCATGCAGGCCAGGCCGGCGGCGCCGGCGCCAAGGCAGACCAGCTTGATCTGGTCCAGCTTCTTGCCCTGCACGTCGAGCGCGTTGAGCAGGCCGGCGCACATGACCACGGCGGTACCGTGCTGGTCGTCGTGGAAGACCGGGATATCGAGTCGGGCCTTCAAGGCTTCTTCGATGGTGAAGCAGTGCGGCGCGGCGATGTCTTCCAGGTTGATGCCGCCGAAGGTCGGCGAGATGTTGACTACGGTCTCGATAAAGCTCTCGACGCTGGGCGCATTGACCTCGATATCGAACACGTCGATGCCGCCGAAGCGCTTGAACAGCACGCCCTTGCCTTCCATCACCGGCTTGGAGGCGAGCGGACCCAGGTTGCCCAGACCGAGGATGGCGGTGCCATCGGTGATCACCGCGACCAGGTTGCCCTTGTTGGTGAACCGGTATGCATTGGCCGGGTCTTCGGCGATGGCGCGCACCGGCGCGGCGACCCCCGGCGTATAAGCCAGGGACAGGTCGGCCTGCGTGGCGCAGGGCTTGGAAGACTCCACCGAGACTTTGCCGGGTACGGGAAACTCGTGGTAGTCGAGGGCGCGTTGTTTCAGGTCGGACATGATCGTTTTCAGTAACGGTTAAAGGGTATGGCTATGCTATCACCCGATCAGGGAATCATGCCGAGCGTGCGCGGCAGCCAGAGCGACATGGTCGGCCAGTAAGTCACCAGCATCAGGAAGGTCAGCATGGTCAGCAGCCATGGCCAGACCGCGACGGTCAGTTCGGTGATGCCCATCTTGGTGATGCCGCTGGCGACATACAGGTTCAGCCCCACCGGCGGGTGGCACATGCCGACTTCCATGTTGACCACCATCATGATGCCGAAGTGAATCGGGTTGATACCCAGCTTCATGGCAATGGGAAACAGGATCGGCGCCAGGATCAGGACGATGGACGACGCCTCCATGAAATTGCCGGCCAGCAACAGCAGGATGTTGGCGATCAGCAGGAAGCCGATCACGCCCGGGCCCTGATTGAGCATCCAGTCGGCCATCGCCTGCGGGATGTTCTGATAGGTCATCAGGAACGAGAACAGCACGGCGTTGGTGATGATGTAGAGCAGCATGGCACTCATGTTGGCCGAGTTGAGCAGGACCTTGGGCACATCCTTGAAACCCAGATCCTTGTACACGAACACGGCGACGACAAAGGAGTACACCGCGCTCACCGCCGCCGCCTCGGTCGGCGTGAACATTCCGGTATAGATGCCGCCCATCACCAGCACGATCAGCAGCAGGCCCCAGACGCTTTCCCGGAAGGCCTTGAACCGCTCGCCCCAGGTGGCCTTGGGCTGGCGCGGATAATCGAACTTGCGCGCCCGGTACCAAGTGGTCAGCCCGAGCATGGTGGCCAGCACGACGCCGGGCACGACGCCAGCCATGAACAGCGCGCCGACCGAGGTATTGGTCGACACCGAGAACATCACCATGACGATGGAAGGTGGAATCAGGATGCCCAGGGCGCCCGAGGTGGTGATGATGCCCGCGCCGAACTGCTTGGGAAAACCGGCCTTGACCATGGCCGGCAGCAGAATGGAGCCGATCGCCACCACGGTTGCCGGACTCGATCCGGAGATCGCCGCGAACAGCGCGCAGGCCACCACCCCGGACAGGCCCAGGCCGCCATACCAGTGGCCGACCATGGTGGTCGCGAAGCGGATCATCCGCCGCGCCACACCGCCATGGGTCAGAAAATTGCCGGCCAGGATGAAGAATGGGATGGCCATGATCTCGAAGTTCTCGATGCCGGTGAACAGCTTCATCGCCACCGACTCGATCGGCACCTGAGTCATGGTCCAGAGGAAAGTCAGGACAGTCAGGCCCAGGGAGATGGAGATGG
Source organism: Parasulfuritortus sp. (assembly GCA_031291185.1). GTDB lineage: Bacteria > Pseudomonadota > Gammaproteobacteria > Burkholderiales > Thiobacillaceae > Parasulfuritortus. The sequence goes on from JARLJM010000068.1 coordinate 10,476, forward strand.
GCATGCCGGTCAGCATCAGGACGACCAGCAGGCCGAAAATCAGGGCGGTGCTCATGTCCGGTCCTCCTTGTTCCGATCATTCATCTGATGCGGATGCAGATCGTCATCCATGCGATAGATATGGTCTTCCTCGCCCGGCTTCGGCGGTCCTTCCTCCTCATCATCGAGACCTGCGACCTGACCGTGGTCGTGGTGCGGCAGCTCGCCGGTGCGGATAAAGGCAACCATTACTTGCAGGAAGCGGAAGCACATCAGCCCGGACCCCAGCGGAATGGCCGAATAGACCATCCAGGTATGCCACTCCAGATCGGGGGTGATCGGCCCCTCAGGCAAATCGCCTGTCGCCATGCCCATGGCCGTGAGCCAGGCGTAGTGGGCGCCGTTCTCCCAGACGAAGCGTCCACCCAGGGTGGCGATTGTGCCGGTGAAGAATGCCCCGGCCAGCAGGCCCAGGACGATGAACTTGAACCGGTTCCGGTCACTCAACCGGTTGATGAGCACATCCACGCCGACGTGGATGCCGGTACGCACGCCGTAGGCCGCACCGAACTTGGCCATCCACACGAACATGATGATGGTGAGTTCCTGCGCCCAGGAGAAATCCAGCGACAGCAGCCAGTCCTGCAGATGCGGAATGGGCACGCCCGCCAGGTAGCGATGCAGGACCGCCGCGAAGGTAATCAGCGTCGCCCCCGCCATGAGCAGGGAGATGAAGATTTCTTCCAGACGGTTGAGGATTTTCATCATTACACTCTCCGCCACGTCGCTCCCGCGAAGGCGGGAGCCCAGTTCTAAACAAACTGGATACCCGCCCGGGGTATGACGACCAGATTCAAAGCTTCGTCGGATCGAACCCGGTCTGCTTGTAGATCGACTGGATCAGATCCCTGCCGATGCGCGACTCCATCTCGGTGTGCACCTTGACCAGGGCCCGCTTCAGTTCCATCCGTTCCTGCGGCGTCGGGGTGTAGACCACGGTCTTGCCCGCCTGGCGCACCTTGACCAGGGCGTCGTCGTTTTCCTTCTTGGCGATATTGTTGGCGTAGTCGGTAGATTCCTTCATGGCCTGATCCAGTTCGGCCCGGATATCGGCCGGCAGGCCATCCCAGAACTTCTTGTTAACGATCACGGCATAGCCCAGATAGCCGTGATTGGTCAGGGAGAGATCCTTCTGCACCTCGTTCATCTTCTGCGTGTAAAGGTTGGAGATCGGGTTCTCGGTGCCATCCACCACCCCGGTCTGCAAGGCCTGATAGACCTCGGAGAAGGCCATCACCTGGGGCAGCGCGCCCAGCGCCCGTATCTGGGCATCGAGCACCTTGGACGACTGGATGCGCATCTTCAGGCCGCGATAGTCGGCCGGCACATGCAGCGGCCGGTTGGCGGAGAAGCACTTGAAGCCGTTGTCCCAGTAGGCCAGACCCTCGATACCTTTTGGCTCAAGCTTCTGCAGCAGACTCTTGCCGATCGGCCCCTGGGTGACTTTATGCAATTCGTCGTAGTTGTCGAAGATGTAGGGCAGGTCGAAGACCTCGAACTCCTTAACGCCCAGCGGGCCAAATTTGGCCAGCGACGGTGCCAGCATCTGCACCGCACCCAGTTGCAGGGCTTCCAGTTCTTCCTTGTCCTTGTACAGGGTGCTGTTGGGATAGACCTCGACCTTGACCCGGCCCTTGGTCAGTTCCCCGGCCCGTTTCTTGAAGAACTCGGCAGCCTGCCCCTTGGGCGTATCGATGGCCACCACATGGCTGAACTTGATCACGATGGGCTCGGCAGCCAGCGCACCGAACGAAATCAGCGCGGCGGCCATGCCGGCGAACAGTATTTTTATCTTCATTTCCGTCTCCTATTGGTCATGCCGGTTTCAGGCGCTGCCATTGTCATAACGATCCGGCCGGTTGCGGTATTGTGGATTTCCACAATCAAGACTCTTGATCTTGATTGGCTGGATGGGATCTACCCAGCATGCCGCCGGAAATTCTTACAGCTCCGTATACCTGCGACAACAGCCAGACCGATAGCCAAACCAAATCAGGCCCGTTGCAACAAGTCCGCAATAGCCATGGATTAGTATTATTTATATGGTCAAAACCAACCATCCAGGTACTGCAATGAGCAACGCGACTCCCAAAGCGGCTGGACATATTGATCGACATCCTTCAACTGAATCCGGCCTGACCCTGCTGGTGATGGTCGCCATTGTCTGGCTGCTGCTGACCGGCAGCCTGGCCATTCAGGAGTTGGTAGCAGGTGTTCTGGTGACGCTGGCCGTGACCCTGATCGCCTATCCCAGGAGCGGCATCCTCGGCGGTGTACGCTGGTCGTTCGCCTTGCCCTGGTACATTCTGGTTTATCTCTGGGTGTTCACCCTCGCGCTGTTCAAATCCAATTTCGATGTTGCACGGCGGGTGCTGACGCCCAGCCTGCCGATCCGGCCGGGCATCGTCCAGGTCCGCACCAATCTGACCTCCGCCCTCGGCCGCATGCTGCTGGCCAACAGCATCACCCTGACTCCCGGCACCCTGACCATCGATGTCGAGAACGATCTGCTGACCATCCACTGGATCGACTGCCCGCCAGACATCGACCTGGACACCGCGACCGCTGCCATCGCCACCGATTTCGAGGTCGCCCTGCGGAGGTTCGTGCGATGACGCTCGCCCAAGGCATCCAGTTCCTCGCCCTGTTCGTGTTTGCCGCGGCGACCCTGCTCGGCCTGCTGCGCTTCCTGCTCGGCCCGGCCACGCCGGATCGACTGGTAGCCACCGACACGCTGACCGTGGTCGCCACCTCCATCCTGGTGTTCATGGCCGCATTCCTGGATAGCGCGCTTTATCTCGACGTGGCCCTGGTCTATGGCGTGCTGGCCTTCGTCGGCGTGATCGCCCTGGCCCGCATCATCGAAACGGGACACAAATGATCAATATCCTCGGCAGCCTTTTTATCCTGGTCGGCGCACTGTTCTGTTTCCTCGGCGCGCTCGGTCTGATGCGCATGCCCGACGTCTACAACCGCATCCAGACCGGTACCAAGGCGGTGACCCTGGGCGTACTGTTCACCCTGCTGGGCGTGGGTTTCCTGCATCCGGACTGGTGGGCCAAGCTGATCGCCATCGGTGGCTTCCTGCTGATGACCAACCCGGTCGGTTCCTCGGTGATCGCCCGCGCCCTGTACAAGGCCGGCGTACAACCCTGGCGCGCAGAAGGAGACCGCTGACATGTCCTGGGCCGATCTGATCGTGCTGTTGATGGTGGTGCTGGTGCTGGCAACGGCCTTCGCCACGCTGTTCCTGCGCAACCTGCTGGGTGCCGCCGTGGCCACCACGCTGGTCTCGCTTGCCGTCTCGGTGTTCTACGTGATCCTGCGCGCGCCCGACGTCGCCCTGACCGAAGCCGCCGTCGGCGCGGGTCTGTCCGGCCTGCTGCTGGCCCTGGCGGCGAAGCGGCTTGGCTTGTGGCATATCGAGGTCCAGGAAGCCGGCCTCGACGAACGGGGAGACGATCCATGCTGACCCGCTACAGCGCGCTGATCTTCGCCGCCGGCCTGGCCTTCATGCTGTTCGTGCTGTTCTCAGGGCTGCCACTGGGCGCGCCCGGCATGGTGGTCGGCCAGGCCGTACTCGACCGGGCGCCAGCCGAAGTCGGCGCGGCCAACATCGTCACCGCGGTGGTGCTCGGCTATCGCGGCATCGACACCATGGGCGAACTGGCCATCCTGTTCGCGGCAGCCACCGCCATCGGCCTGGTGCTGGGTCGCAGCCGCGGCAGCCGACATTGCCCGCCGGCGATTCAGCCCGGCGGGTTCATCCTGCGCGCCGGCAACGACATGCTGTTCCCGCTCCTGCTGGTGGTCGGCCTGTACATCATCCTGCACGGCCATCTGACTCCGGGCGGCGGCTTCCAGGGCGGCGTGGTGCTCGCCGCCGCCTTCGTCCTGCCGGTACTTGCCCGACCGACCGACATGCCCTCGCATGCGGCCATGGCCTGGATCGAGGGCCTGGCCGGCGCGGCCTTCATCCTCACCGGCATGGCCGCACTGGCTTATGACCGCGCCTTTCTCGCGCCCCTGCTGGGCACCGGCGAAATGGGCGCGCTGGTTTCGGCCGGCACCCTGCCCATCCTCTATCTCGCGGTCGGCCTCAAGGTCGGCGCAGAACTGGCCAGCCTGCTGCTGAGCCTGACCGAAGAGGGCGGCGACTGATGACCGAATTCACCCTGTACACCTTTCTTGCGGCCTCGCTGGGCCTGATCGCCATCGGCATCGGCGGCGTGATCCTGTCGCGCAACCTGTTCCGCATCGTGCTGGCGCTGTCCATCGCCGAGGCCGGCGGCAACCTGTTGCTGGTGCTGATCGGCTTCCGCCACGACGCCATCGCGCCAATCATCGAACCGGGCCGGGCGCTGACCACAATGGTCGATTCGATCCCGCAGGCCATGGTGCTGACCTCCATCGTCATCGGCGCCGGCGTCCAGGCCTTGGCGCTGGCCCTCGCCATCCGTGCCCGCGCCAGTTACGGCACGCTCGACATGGGCATCATGCGGGCCAGGATGGAAGCCGACATCAACCGCGTGGCGGGCGCCGAATCGGCCGCCAGCCTGCATGCGCCGGCAAGCAGTTCTACCTTACTGACGGAGCGCAAGGCATGAACCACTCCGTCCTCGCTCTGGTCCCCGCCCTGCCCCTGCTGGCGTCCTTCCTGCTGCCGCTGGTGCCGGGTGCCGCCCGCCGGCTGGTCGGTCCGCTGACGCTGCTGGCCGTGGCTTTCATCGGCCTGAACCTGTGGCCTTTAGTGCAGACCGAACCCATGGTGCTGGCGGTAGGCGACTTCGCGCCGCCGCTGGGCATCACCTTCTATGCCGACAGCGTGAGCGCACTGTTCGTGATCGCCGTCGCCCTGGTCACCCTGGTGCTGTGGCCGTGGAGCGGCTCTGACGCCGGCAACCTGGACCGCAAGCAGTCGCTGACCCTGATCCTGGCCGGGGCCTGCGGTGGCCTGGCGGTGTCGGGTGACCTGTTCAACGTCTACGTTTTCTACGAACTGGCCGCCGTGGCCAGCTTCGGCCTGGCGGCCGGGGCGCGCACCGCGGCGGCCCAGATCGCCACCTTCCGCTATGTGGTGATCGGCAGCCTCTGCTCCCTGCTGGCGCTGCTCGGCATCACCCTGATCTATGTCCAGACCGGCACGGTCAACCTGGCCCATCTGGCCCAGCTTGCCCCGCTAAAGCTGCACAACCCGCTTGGTCTGGCCGCCTTCTTCATGATCCTGCTCGGACTGGGCGTCAAGGCCGAACTGTTCCTGGTCAACACCTGGGCACCGGACGTCTACGCCACCGCCGAGGCGCGCGTCTCGGGCCTGCTCGCCGGTCTGGTGTCCAAGCTCGCCCTGCTCGCCGTGGTCCGCCTGCTGGTGCTGATCTTCCCGCTGCCCGAGGCGCGCGACGCGCTGCTGCTGCTGGGCATGCTCGGCATCCTGTCGGGCGAGTTCGCCGCCTTCCGGGCGCGCGACGTCAAACGCATGCTGGCCTGGTCGTCGATCGCCCAGCTCGGCGCGGCCTTCGTCGCCTTCGCCATTCCGGGCCCGGCAGGTCTCGCCGCCGGTCTCGCCGTCGCCCTGCATCATCTGCTGGTCAAGCCGGCCCTGTTCCTGCTCGCCGACCGCTGGGGCGGCAGCCTGGCGCAGATCACTGGCGCGGCGCGCAATTCGCCGGTCTCGGCTGGCCTGTTCGTACTGTTCATCCTGTCCATGCTCGGCGTGCCGCCGCTGCCCGGGTTCTGGGCCAAGTACCTGCTCCTGTCCGGCTTGGCCGCGCAACCGGAAGGCCTATGGTGGCTGGCCGGCGCGATCATCCTGCTGACCACGGTGGTCGAGGCGGTCTACCTATTCCGGGTGATCGGCGCGCTTTATGGTCGCGACCATACTGTTACGCCAAAGACGCAGTCAGCCACCGCCGTCATCGGCAGCGGGGTGTTCGCCGCGGTATTGCTGGCCGTTGCCTTCAGCGCCCCGCTGCTCGCCCTGCCGCTGAACCGGATGGCCGTGCAGATGGCCGACTCCGCCGCCTACATCGCACGCGTGCTGCCGCCTGTCCTGCCAGGAGTCGCACCATGACCAGCCTCGATCTTCTGCTCATCCTGTCCGGCCTGACAACGCTGGCCGGCTTCGCCTTCGGCAACCACCGGGCCTATCCGTGGCTGGCCGGCATCGTGCTCACCGCCCAGATCGTCATCCTGGCCAGCATGCCGTTGCCCATGGCCGCCGGCTTCGGCTTCGAGATGTTCGGCCATCCGGTCGGCTGGCAGATGGATGGCTTCGGTCGATTCTTCGCCCTGATCACCCTCGGCGCCGCGCTCGCGTCGGTTGCCTATACCGGCGGCGAGTGGGGCGAACGCTATGCCGCCGGAGGCAAGAACCTGCGCTGGCTGCACGGAGCCCTGGCCGGCAACGTGCTGGCCATGCTGCTGCTCCTGGCCAGCGGCGACCTGATCGCTTTCTTCATCGGCTGGGAACTGACCAGCTGGGCCGGCTTCCTGCTCATGGCGCAGGGCGGTGAACGGGCCTTGCGTGCGGCAATGCGCTACGTACCCTATGCCATGGCCGGGGCGATGGCGGTACTGGGTGGACTGGTGCTGAGCCTGACCTGGACCGGCACGCTCGACCTGAGCCAGCTGGTCATGCTGGTACCCGGTCTGGCCAACTGGAAACTGGCCCTGCTGCTCGCCCTGTTCGGCACCGGTTTCGCGATCAAGATGGGCCTGCTGCCGGTGCACCTCTGGCAGACGCCGGCCTATGCCGAGGCGCCCGGGGCAGCCACCGCCTTCCTGGGCGCCATCTCGTCGCGCATGGGCCTGTTTGGTTTCGGCCTGCTGCTGGTCAAGCTGATCACCCTGACCCGGCTGGCCGACCTGTCCTTCATCGACGGCCTGTTCAGCGCCCGCGACCTGATTGAGTGGGTCGCCGCACTGACCATCGTGCTGCCCACCTTCACCGCCCTGAAACAGAACGACGCCCGCTATCTGCTGGCCTGGCACGGCATCGGCCAGAGCGGCTACATGCTGCTCGGCCTGGTCATCGGCGACGCGACGGGTTCTGCCGGCGGCCTGCTCCACGTGTTCAACCACGCCACCTATCAGGCCGCGCTGGTGCTGTCGGTGTTCGCGGTGATGCACCGCACCGGCACCGCCGACCTCAATTCCATGGGTGGCCTGGTCACCCGCATGCCGCTTACCTTCCTGGTCATGTTGCTCGGCATCATCGGCCTGGCCGGCCTGCCGCCGATGAACGGCTTCGTCTCCAAGTGGCTGATCTACCGCTCGCTGATGATCGAAGGCCGGCCCTTGCTGTTCCTGATGACTGTGCTCGGCACGCTGGGCACCATCCTCAGCGTCTACAAGCTGATCCACAACACCTTCCTCGGCCAGCTGCGGGCGGAGCATGAGCAGATCCGCGAGGCACCCTGGAGCATGCTGGTACCGATGCTGGCGCTGGTCGCGCTCGCCTTCGTCACCGGCGTTGCGCCCGGACTTGCACTCAATTACGTCAACGAAGCCCAGGCCGCGCTCGGCCTGCCGGTGATGGCCCATACCCTGGGCGGCGTCGAATCGCCGCGCGGCAGTCTGGACATGCTCTGGATCGTCGGCGTGCTGTTCGCCGGCTTCGGCATCGGCGCGCTGCTGTTCTACGGCGCTGGCGGCCGCTCCAAGCGCATCCATCAACTGGACAACTATGCCGGCGGGCACTTCCTGTCCGCCGACGTGCGCTACCAGTACAGCGACCACTTCTATGCCGGCCTGATGCACCGCATCGGGCCACTCTACCGCGGCAGCTTCACCCAGATGGAAGCGGCCCTGGCCTCCGCCAACGACCTGCTGGCGTCGCTCATGCAGGCCTGGTACCGGCAAGCGGTGCCGGCCCTGACCCTGCTGATCGCGACCGTGCTCGGCCTTGCCTGGATGATCTGGCGATGAACATGATCGAACTGCTCACCGAACTGGCGGTCATGCCGCTGATCGCCTTCACCATCGGCCTGTTCATGGTGCTGATGATGCGCAAGATCGCGGCGAAAATTCAGCGCCGGGTCGGCCCGCCGCTGCTCCAGCCCCTGTACGACATCGTCAAGCTGTACGCCAAGAAGACCCAGAACTCACATGGCCTGGTCCACGACATCGGCATCATCATGGCGGTGGGTGGCTATATCGCCGCCGAGACCATGCTGCCGGTGCCGGGCATGAATGGCATCGCCGCCAAGTCGGGCCTGCTCGCACTTGCTTATGTCATCATGATCCCGTCGCTCGGCCTCGCGCTGGGCGTCGGCCAGTGCGCGAATCCCAATGGCTCGATCGGCATCGCCCGCGCCCTGACCGCCATGCTGGCCTATGACGTGCCCTTCGTCATCATCATCTTCGGTGCTTCGTGGTTCTACGGCAGCAACAACCTGATCGACATCGTCGCCCACCAGCAAGCCGGAGGCATCGCGACCTGGGGCGCGGCCAAGATGCCCGTGCTGGCCATCGCCGCGCTGTTCTCCATGTATGCCATGCTGGGCAAGCAGCCGTTCGAGATCTACGTCGCGCCGGCCGAGATCGCCACCGGGCCGATGGTCGAGATGGGCGGCAAGTACCTGGGCGGCCTGTTCGTCATGCAGTGCTTCCAGCTGTTCACCGCCAGCGCCATCTACGTGACGATGTTCCTCGGCGGCGGCGAAAACTGGCCGTTTTTCCTCGTCAAGCTGTTCGCCATCATCGCCATCCCGATGAGCATGGCCTTCGTCTTCCCGCGCTACCGCACTGAAGACGTACTCGCGGTCGTCTGGCGCTGGCCGGTGCTGCTCGGCCTGGCCGGTGTCTGGCTGGTGATGCACTGAATGAAGGAATCGCCATGAGCACATTGAAAAACATCCCCGTGGTCAGCCACGAGAAGCCCTCCGGGGGTACCGGCAACCTGCTGGCCAACGTGTTCGACGAACTGATGGCCTTCTGCCGTTCCCGCTCGCTGTTCATGCTGCACTACTGCACCGGCTGCGGCGCGATCGAGCTGCCGCCGGCCATGACCTCGCGCTTCGATATGGAGCGCCTGGGCATCCAGCCCATGGTCACCCCGCGCCAGGCCGACATCCTGCTGGTCACCGGCTATGTCTCGACCAAGACCCTGAAGCGCATCATCCTGACCTACGAGCAGATGAACTCGCCCAAGTACGTGATCGGCATCTGTTCCTGCACGGTCAATGGCGGCATGTACTGGCAGAGCTACGCCACCGCCAAGAAGCTCAACGACTACCTGCCGGTCGACATGTACATCGCCGGCTGCATGCCGCGGCCCGAGGCGGTCATCCACGGCCTGCGCGAGTTGATGGAAAACATCAAGAAGGGTGAGTCCGACAACTGGCGCGACTATTACCGGCGCTACGACCACTATCTGGGCAACCAGCAACGCCTGTTCGGCGAGAACTGGCAGACGCCGACCGACATCATCGGCGAGGCCCGTCACTATGACCTGATGGGGCCTGAAACCCTGGGGCCGCACACCGCATTGCTCGAACAGCATCAGACCCCGCTCAAGCCGTTCGAGATGACGCTGGGTCTGGCCGACCTGCCCGTGCGCAAGGATGAGCCGCGATGAAACTGTCTCCGACCAGCAACCTGTCCGCTAGCCTGGAATTCCTGCTGCAGGAAATCTCCGGCCTGCGCAGCCAATGGAAAAGCCCGCGCCGGTTGCGCGTCGACCTCCAGGCCGAGACCCTGCCGGCGCTGATCGAATTGCTCAAGGGACGGGCCGGCTTCGTCCACCTGTCGGCGATCAGCTGCGTCGACTGGCCGGCGCAGAACGAATTCGAGCTGGTCTACCACCTGTGGTCCTACGAGGTCAAAGTGCTGGTCATGGCCCACATCCGCATCCCGCGCGATCCCGGCATCTATCTGTCGATCTACGACCTGTATCGACCTGCAGCCTTCTTCGAGCGCGACATCCACGAGATGTTCGGCCTGTTCTTCGAGGGCAGCCCGGACATGGGCAAGTTCATCCTCACCGAATGGGACGGACCGCCGCCGATGCGCAAGGAATTCGACGGCGAGGCCTGGGTCATGAACCAGTTCGACTGGCAGGATTACCAGCCCGGCTGGCTGAAGGATATCGAGGCCAAGGGCGGCGGCATCACCACCCGCCCGGAAGACGTTCGCCGGGACAAACCCAAGCCATGGGATGAGCAATCATGAGGCCGGAAAATTACCAGTCCGTGAACCACCCGCCGAGCAACGAGTTCGAACTGTTCTTCGGCCCCAACCACCCCGGCATCGAGGGCAACTACGCGCTCAAGGTGCGGGTCAACGGCGACGAGGTCACCTCGGCCCGTGCTGACGGCGGCTACCTGCATCGCGGCTTCGAAAAGCTCATGGAAGGCCGGCTGTGGATCCAGAACATCGCCCTGGTGCCGCGCATCTGCGTGCCCGACCCGGTGCCGATGGAGGTCTGCTATTCGCTGGCCATCGAGGAACTGGGCGGCATCGAGGTGCCGGAACGGGCGCAGTGGATCCGGGTCATGCAACTGGAATTGTCGCGCATCGCCGCCCACCTGTTCACCTTCGGCGGCCACGCCGCGACCACCGGCATGTACACGCCGATGTTCTGGGGCATCGCCGACCGCGACCTGATCCTGGATCTGTTCGAGGAACTGTCCGGCGGCCGGGTCTACCACATCTTCAACATCCCGGGCGGAGTGCGCCGCGACCTGCCGCCAGGCTATCTCGACCGGGTCAGCAAGACGCTCGACTACATCGAATCGCGCCTGCCCGACTACGACAACCTGCTGTTCACCAACAAGGTGTTCGTGCATCGCGCTACCGGCGTCGGCGTCCTGAACCAGGAACAGGCACTGGAATGGGCCGTCACTGGACCCAATCTGCGCGCCACCGGCCTTGATTTCGACGTGCGCCGCGACGATCCCTATCTGGTCTACGACCAGATCGAATTCGACGTGCCGGTCGAACAGGCCGGCGACGCCTGGGCCCGCGCCCTGGTCCGGCGCAGCGAATTGAAGGAAAGCCTGCGCATCCTGCGCCAGGTAGTGGCGAAGCTACCCTCGGTCGGCGGTCCGATCCGCGCCCCGATTCCCAATCCGCTGGCCTGGAACCTACCGGCCGGCGACGTCTACACCCGGGTCGAATCGTCCAAGGGCGAATTGGCCTATTACGTGGTCTCGAACGGCGGCGACAAGCCTTATCGGGTCCACGTCCGCGGTCCCTCGGCCATGCACGCGGTCCAGGTGCTGGAGAACCTGGTGACCGGCGCCCGCATTGAAGACGTCGCGCAGATCATGTTCTCGCTCGATGCCTGTCCCCCGGAGGTGGATCGCTGATGTCCGATATCGACTACAAGGATCGCGGCAGCCTGCTGAATCCGCTGAAGAGCTTCGCCTTCTTCGGCCGGCCGGCGGTCACCGAGGCCATCGAACCGCGCCCGGCCTCGGACAACTATCGTGGCTTCCATGTCAACGACTGGACCAAATGCGTCGGTTGCAGCACCTGCCAGAAGGTGTGCGACAACGCCGCCATCACCATGGTCCGCATCCCGGGCCTGATCGCCGATCCAGTCAAGGGCATCCGCGACGAGCGCCCGGCCATCGACTACGGCCGCTGCTGCTGGTGCGGCCTGTGCGTCGACATCTGCCCGACCGGCTCGTTGGCCCTGTCGCGCGAATACGTCCACACCTGCGTCGATGCTGAACTGGACAGCTATTTCGTGCTGCCCGATTCCAGCGGCATGCATGGCCAGCACTTCGAAAAAGGCTGGGCCAAGACCGCCGATGCCGATCTGGTCGATCTCGATCGCCAGAAAATGCCCGAGATGGAACCAGAACAGCGGATCGGCAACTTCGCCGAGATGCTGCTCGGCTACGACGACCAGCAGGCGCTGCTCGAAGCCTCGCGCTGCGTGCAATGCGGCATGTGTCACGACGCTTGCCCGACCCACATGCACGCGCCCGAATACATCCGCGCCATCTGGGAAGGCAAGCTGGAAGAGGCGGTTGCCTGGATCTACCAGACCAACCCCTTCGCCCATATCTGCGGCCGGGTCTGCACCCGCCGCTGCGAGGACGCCTGTTCCATCGGCCATCGCGGCGAACCGATTGCCATCCGTTGGCTGAAGCGCTACGCCATGGATGCCGTACCGCACGAACGGGTCAAGCAGATCGCCCTGGCCGGCAAGGTCGATACCCCCACCGGCAAGCGCGTCGCCATCATCGGTGGTGGTCCGGCTGGCCTCACTGCCGCCTTCGACTTGGCCAAGAAGGGCCACGCCGTGACCGTGTTCGAAGCGCTGGCCGAACCCGGCGGCATGACCCGCTGGGGCATCCCCGAATACCGCCTGCCCTACGACCGCATCGACCGCGACATCGACGTGATCCGCTCAGCCGGCGTCGACATCCGCTGCAACGTGCGCATCGGCCAGGACATCACGCTCGACCAGTTGCGCGCCGGGCACGATGCCGTCCTGCTGGCGCTGGGCCTGCAGCAGGGCCGCCAGACCCGCATTCCTCACTCCGAACATGAAAAGGTGTTCCGCGCCGTCGATCTGCTCAACAAGATCACCGCCAATGAGCCGTTCGACGTGCCCCATTGCGCGGTAGTGATCGGCGGCGGCAACGTCGCCATGGACATCGCCCGCTCGCTCGCCCGGCTGCAGAAGCAGCAATACGGTCAGGTGAATGTGGTGGTCACCGCCCTCGAAGAGCAACAGCATTTCATGGCCGACCCGGACGAGATCAAGGAAGCATTGGAAGAAGGTATCGTGATCCGCGACCAGTGCGGCCCGCAGGGCTGCGAGATCGACGCCGCCGGCAAGCTGGTCGGCCTCAAGACCTGGAAGGTGCTGTCCATCTTCGACGAAAACAAACGCTTCGCGCCGCGCTACGATGAGGCCGGCGAAACCATCCACGCCTGCGACACGGTGATCGAGGCCATCGGCCAGTCCGCTGACACCTCGCTGCTCGGCGATACGCTGACCGAGGCGCTGGAATGGAACCGGGGCCGGATCAAGGTCGACGCCGACGGCCGCACCTCGGAGGCCTGGCTCTGGTCCGCCGGCGACATGGTCAACGGTCCCGATGTCGTCCATGCAGTCGCCGATGGCCATCGCGTCGCGACCAGCATCGACGCCGTTCTCATGGAGCAGAAGAAATGACCCACGAAGGCACCGCCCAGAACATGGAACGCCTGCGCAGCAAGACCACCGTGCGCGAAATCCTCGACGTGGCCACCGGTTTCGAAGCCGCCGCGCGCGATTTCTATACGGCGCTAATCCCAAAAGTGACCAAGCGCATCCGCTATCTGGTCGAGGAACTGGCAACCGAGGAGCAGGCCCATTACAACCTGTTCAGCACGCTGGCCCAGCGCACCGACATCAGCGAGCAGATCAAGGCCGAGATCGAACGTCCGGCCAGCGACAGCAAGTTCTCCGATTGCCTGCACCTGCCCGACCTGGGCGAGCAACCCGACGACCAGGCCGTGCTGCAATACGCCATGGGCCGCGAACACGCCGCCATGGAGCACTACACCGAGTTGGCGCAAACCGCTCCGGACGGGCCGATACGCAACCTGTTCCAGTACCTCGCCAGCGAGGAAACCAAGCACAAGCTGGAACTGGAAAAGCTCTATTACGAGACCGTCCATCGAGGCGGCGGGGTCTGACC
>JARLJM010000069.1 GCA_031291185.1 Parasulfuritortus sp.
CCCCGGCCGAGGTCGGTCACGGTGAGCTGGCCGCGGCGCAGGTATTCCATGTTCACGTCGGTGATCTCCAGTTCGCCGCGCGCCGAGGGCTTGAGGTTGGCGGCAATCTCGCCGACCTGGCCGTCGTAGAAATACAGGCCGGTCACGGCATGATGCGATTTCGGCCTGGCCGGCTTTTCCTCGATGCTGATGGCGCGGTTGTCCTGGTCGAACTCGACCACGCCGTAACGCTCGGGGTCGCGCACCCGGTAGGCAAAGACGCGGGCGCCGGCCGTAATGGTGGCGGCCTCGCGGGCGCGGGTAGCGAAGTCGTGGCCGAAGAACAGGTTGTCACCCAACACCAACGCGCACGGATTGTCGCCGACGAAGTCGCGGTCGAGCAGGAAGGCCTGGGCGATACCTTCCGGCTTGGGCTGCTGGACGTAGGACAGTTTCAGCCCCCACTGGCTGCCGTTGCCGAGCAGACGTTCGAACAGCGGTGCGTCATGCGGCGTGGTGATGATCAGAATCTCACGAATGCCGGACAGCATGAGCGTGGACAACGGGTAGTAGATCATCGGCTTGTCGTAGACCGGCAAGAGCTGCTTGGAAACATGCATGGTCAGCGGGTAGAGCCGGGTACCGGAACCGCCGGCGAGTATGATGCCTTTCATTTCGTGCTCCCTTATTTTATTTGCCCAGGCCGAGACGTTCGCCCCGATAACTGCCGTCGCGTACCCGCTTCCACCAGGCTTCGTTGTCGAGGTACCAGCGCACGGTCTTGCGCATCCCGGTCTCGAAGGTTTCTGCCGGCGTCCAGCCCAGTTCGCGCTGGATCTTGCTGGCGTCGATGGCGTAACGGATGTCGTGGCCGGGCCGGTCGGCGACGTAGGTGATCAGGTCGCGATACTGCTTCACGCCGGCCGGTTTCTCGGGGTGCATCTCTTCCAGCAGGTCACACAGGGTGTGAACCACTTCCAGATTCTGCCGTTCGTTGTGGCCGCCGATGTTGTAGGTCTCGCCGGATTTCCCTTCCAGCAGGACCAGCACCAGCGCCCGGGCATGGTCCTCGACGTAGAGCCAGTCGCGGATCTGGTTGCCCTTGCCGTAGACCGGCAACGGCTTGCCGTCCAGGCAGTTGAGGATCATCAGCGGGATGAGCTTCTCGGGGAAGTGGCAGGGGCCGTAGTTGTTCGAGCAATTGGTGGTGACGACGGGCAGGCCATAGGTGTGGTGCCAGGCGCGGACCAGATGGTCGGACGAGGCCTTGCTTGCGGAGTACGGCGAGTTGGGCTCGTAGCAGGTCTGCTCGGTGAACAGGCCGGTGTCGCCCAGACTGCCGTAGACCTCGTCGGTCGAGATGTGATGGAAACGGAATGCCGTCTTCTTCTCGCTGCTCAGGCCATTCCAGTAATTGCGGGCGGCTTCGAGCAGGGTGTAGGTACCGACGATGTTGGTCTGGATGAACTCGGCCGGGCCGTCGATGGAGCGGTCGACGTGGCTCTCGGCGGCCAGGTGCATGATGCCGTCGGGCTGGTATTGGGCAAACAGGCGGCCCACTTCGGCGGCATCACGGATGTCGACTTTTTCGAAGGTGTAGCGCGGATCGCCGGACACGCTGGCGACCGAATCGAGGTTGCCGGCATAGGTCAGGCAGTCGACGTTGACCACCGTGTGATCGGTGTTCGTGATCAGATGGCGGATGACGGCAGAGCCGATGAAACCGGCGCCGCCGGTGATGAGCAATGTTTTAGCCATGGTCAGGGATTCGCGTAGTTGTCCAGATCGTCCTGCACTTGGGCCAGCGCCACCCGCCAGTCGGGCAGGCGAACGCCGAAAGTACGGGCCAGCTTGTCGTTGTCGAGCACCGACCAGGCAGGGCGCCGGGCAGGCGTCGGGTAGTCGGCGGTGGTGATGGCCGTGACGCGCTGGCAGGCGACGGTTTCCTGCCGGCGCTGGTGCTCGACGATGGCCGAGGCAAAGTCGTGCCAGGTCGCCTCGCCGGCCGAAGTCAGATGATAGATGCCGCAGCCGCGATGCCAGGCCGCGCGGTCGTCGCCCAGTTGGGCCAGGACCTGCGCCGTGGCCTCGGCGATGTGGCGCGACCAGGTCGGTGCGCCGCGCTGGTCGGCGACCACGCGCAATTCTTCCCGCTCGCGGGCCAGCCGGCGCATGGTCCGCATGAAGTTGCCGCCCCGTGTACCGTAGACCCACGCCGTGCGCAGGATCAGCCAGTCGCAGCCGGCCTTGGCGATGGCCTCTTCGCCGTCCAGTTTGGTGCGGCCATAGACGCCTTGCGGGTTGGGCACGTCGTCTTCCTTGTAGGGCCGATCAGCGGTGCCATCGAATACGTAATCGGTCGAGTAATGCACCAGTTGCGCGCCGACCCGTGCGGCGGCCTCGGCCAGCAATCCTGGCGCGATGGCGTTGACTGCGGCGGCGGACTCCTGCTCCTGCTCGGCCTTGTCCACTGCGGTGTAGGCGGCAGCATTGACGATCCAGTCCGGGCGAACCTGCTCGACCAGCGGCAGGATGCTGTCCGGCTGCATCAGGTCGAGGGCCGGCTCGGTGCGGCGGCCGACGGCGATCACTTCGCCCAGTGTGGCCAGCGTACGGCGCAGTTCCCAGGCGACCTGGCCGTCGCCACCCAGGACCAGGATGCGCCGGTCAGCCTTCATACACGGGCAGGCGTTCGCGCGGGAAATCGGCCAGCGTCTTCGCGGCGGCATCCTTGGCGGAGAGTTCGGGCGCGTCAACCGGCCAGTCGATGCCCAGTGCGGGGTCGTTCCACAGGATGCTGCCCTCGGCCTTCGGGTCGTATAACTCGGTGCATTTGTAGGCGAACAGCGCGGTTTCGCTGGTGACGCAGAAGCCGTGGGCAAAGCCGGGCGGGATGTAGAACTGGCGCTTGTTTTCGGAGGACAGGATGGCGACGGCCGTCTGGCCGAAGGTGGGCGAGCCGAGCCGGATGTCGACCGCGACGTCGAACACTTCGCCTGCAAGCACGTAGACCAGCTTGCCCTGAGCCCTCGGATTCTGGAAATGCAGGCCGCGCAGCACGCCCCGGCGCGAATAGGACAGGTTGTCCTGTACGAAGCGTTCGGGCAGGCCGATGTCGGCATAACGCGCGGCGTTCCAGGTTTCCATGAAGAAACCGCGTTCGTCGCCGAAGACTTTGGGTTCGATCAGACGGACCCCTGGCAGGGCCGTTTCGGTGATGTGCATTGCAATACCAATCCCTGAAGCAGGTCTGATTCTGCCTGATCCAGGACCATTCTGGAAATGGCCCGTACGGGCCAGCCCTTATTTCAGACTCTTGATCCAGGCGTTCTGGCAGATCCGGCGCCGGCGCGTCTCCAGCATCTCGCGCACCTTGGCGCGGACCTGGGCCAGGGGCACCGGTCCGGCCGGCATAGCCTCGTCGCAACGCAGTATATGAAAACCCAGTTCAGACTCGATCACCGGGCTGATGGTCATCGGGCCCATCTCGAACAACACCACTTCCAGTTCCGGATAGAGCTTGCCGCGCACTACCTCGCCAAGCAGCCCGCCGTTCATTGCGGTTGGGCATTCGGAATGTTTCAGGGCCTGTTCCTCGAACCGCTTCGGGTCTTTGGCCAGGCGCGCGGCGATGTCGTCTATACGCTTTCGGGCGGCCTCGCGGCCGTTCTCGGGCAGGTCTTCGTTGATGGTGATCAGGATGTGACGGGCGCGCCGGACCTCCGGGCGCATGAACTCGTCCGGATGGAACTGGTAATACAGGTCGATATCCACTTCATCGATCCTGGCCGAGCGGCTGGCCACCTTCTCCAGGATCGCGTCGACCTTCATCTCCCTGGCCAGCGCATCGGCGTACTGGGCGACGCTGAGGCCATTGCCGGCCAGGTCGTTCTGAAAGGCATCGTCATCGGCATAACGGCCACGCACTTCGTCCAGGGCCGCCGCAATGGTCGCCTCGGGCACGGCCACGTCGCAGGCTTCGGGACTGGACAGCACCCTGGATTCCAGATCGAGCTGGCGCGCGGCGAGATGCTCGGCCTTGGCCAGTTCGTCGTCCGACAGCGCGGTCGTGCTCTTGCCGAACAGGCTGTTGGCGGTCTTCAGCACCAGATAGGCCGTATCCATGTCAGGCCGCCTGCGCATCATCGTCATGCTCGACCAGGGGTGCCAGGACGCGCTCCGGCACCTGCAGGACATGGCCGGGGAAATGGACGTGGTATTGAATCCCGGACTCGTCGTCCCGGATCACCCGCATCACCTCGCCCTCGGTGCCAACCGGCACCAGTACTTCGCCGCCGACCGCCAGGGTAAGCGTGGCGCGAACCTTTTCCCGTGTTTCGAACTGGCTCGGCACCCAGGGTTCGTCGATGCCGATCAGCTCCTCGTCGCGACAGCCGACGATCCGGTTCTGGTCGAGGAAATTGACCGTGTAGATCAACTGGTCCTGCAGGAAGGTGCCGACCGTCATCACATAGCCGACCGAGCCCCGCCGGACCAGCAGATTACCCATCACCAGGCCCGGATAGGTGCCGTCGTTGCGCACGTTGCGGGTCACCCGGACCTGGTCGCCATAATCGAATCGGGGCAGCATGAGGTCTGGTCCTTTGCTTACAGGGAGGCCAGCGCGCCTTCGACGCTGTGGCACGGCCCCTTGTTGCCGCAGCCGCAACCACCGGCTTCCTGTACCGGCGG
This sequence comes from Parasulfuritortus sp., assembly GCA_031291185.1. Lineage (GTDB taxonomy): Bacteria > Pseudomonadota > Gammaproteobacteria > Burkholderiales > Thiobacillaceae > Parasulfuritortus. The sequence goes on from JARLJM010000069.1 coordinate 4,672, forward strand.
CGCTGCCTTGGTTACGCTGATCGAGGTCAGCGGCACGAAGGTCGTCTGCGGTTCATGCATGTGGAACACCTTGAATACCTTTTCGGTCAGTGCATCGGACTGCACAAAATCCTCGTAGGCCTTGGCCAGCAGCGCGGTATAGGCCGAGCGCCGGGCGCCTTCATCGGCGGGCAGTTGACCAGCCTTGGCGATGTAGTTGTGAAAGCGCTGCAGGATATGCAGGCGGTTCACATGCACCACGGCGGGTTCATAGGCGATGCCGAAATAGCCGAGGAAGTCCTCGGCGGATTCCAGTTCTTCCATCGCTTCGTCCAGTGTCAGTTCGTCCATTTCAGTTCTCCGGTAAAAGATAATCAGGCGGCTTCTTCGAGTCGGGCGGCCACGGCCTCCACGATCACCGCCAGCAGGGCCTTGCCGCCGAACCGGTCATGGCTGTCCAGTTCGATCAGTTTCTCGATCTGCGCCCGGCCCTTCTCCATCCGGCCCAGGCGCAGGTTGATGTAACCGGTGGCCTTGAGCACGTGCAGGTAGAAGCGCAGCAGACCCATGGACTTCATCACCGCCTGGCCCAGCAGGGCGGGGTTCAGTCGCGACCACTCGTCGGGCAGGCCAAGCCGCTGGCCGACGATGCGCAGCGCCCGCTCGCCCACCATCAGCGCTTCTTCCAGACGGTGCTGATAGAAGTAGTAGCGATACACCGCAACAAGGACCAGCAAGGACTCGGGTGCCAGGAAGTAGGCCTTGTGCAGCAGGGGTTCGGCCAAGCCGGCGCCGTAGGCCTGGCTTGCATCGGCGATCAGCCGCTGGATCTCATCCGAGACGGGCTCATCGAAGTAGAGCGAGGACTGGTCGAAATTCAGCAAATCCATGTCAGGCCTTTTTCATCTTGTAGGTGGAACCGCACAAGTCGTCGGCCTCGCAGGTGGAACACTGGCCGTCGACCGGTTCGCCGCGCGCCTGCAGGGTGCGTTCGAGGACTTCGATCCGTTCCATCAGGCAGGCGATGGCCTTGCCGACCGGATCGGGGATCAGGTGATGGTCGAGATTCATGCCCAGGGTGTTTTCGCCGATGGCGTCGAGCCGTGCGACCAATTTGCCGGGGATACCGACCACGGTCTTGTGGGAAGGCACGTCCTTGACCACCACCGAGTTGGCGCCGACCCGCACCTGATCGCCCAGCGTGATCGGGCCGAGTATCTTGGCCCCGGCACCGACCACTACGCCGTCGCCTAAAGTGGGATGCCGCTTGCCCTTGTTCCAGGTGGTGCCGCCCAGGGTGACGCCGTGATACAGCGTCACGTCGTCGCCAATCTCGGCGGTCTCGCCGATCACCACGCCGGCACCGTGGTCGATAAAGAAGCGGCGACCGATGGTCGCCCCGGGGTGGATGTCGATGTTGGTCACCAGCCGGGCGAACCAGGACAGCAGCCGGGCCGGATAGTGCAGGCCGGCACGCCACAGGCGGTGCGCAATGCGCTGCATCAGGATGGCGTGGACGCCGGGGTAGGTGGTGATCACTTCAAACCGTGAACGGGCGGCCGGATCGCGCTGAAAGACGCAGCTCACATCCTCTTTGAGCAGCGTGAAGAGACCCGGTTTTTTTTCGTCATTCACGCCCAGGCGGGAATCCAGTTCTATGCTTCCTGGCGCGGTCTCATCTGGATTCCCGCCTGCGTGGGAATGGCGGAGAGAGGGGGCGGATGCCGTATGCATGTCAGCCACGCTAGTGAACCGAGCTGGGGGCCGAGCGCCCGATCAGCCGCTGATAGATGTAGAGCAGTTCCTGGTCTGCCGGCGAGCGCTTGGCCTTCTCGGCAAAGGCGCGGATGTCCGGCATCAGGTCGCGCGCCTCGGCCGGACTCAGGGTCAAGCCCATGCGGGCATAGGCAGCCAGGATGCCCTTGGAACCGGAATGCTTGCCGACCACCAGCTTGTGCGCGCGTCCAACCTCGCTCGGGTCGAAACCCTGATAGTTATCCGGGTCCTTGAGCAGGCCGTCGACGTGGATGCCGGCCTCGTGGGTGAACACACCCGCGCCGACCAGACTCTTCTGCCAGGGCACCGGCCGGCCCGAGGCATTGGCGACCGCTTCCGACAGAGCCGGGAAGCTGGCCATATCGACGCCCGTATCCAGGCCGTAGAGTTTCTTCAGGCCCAGGGCCACTTCCTCCAGCGGCGCATTGCCGGCCCGCTCGCCCAGCCCGTTGACCGTGGTGTTGACGTGGGTCGCACCGGCCCGGCATGCGGCCAGGGTATTGGCCGTGGCCAGACCCAGGTCGTCGTGGGCGTGCATCTCGATCTCCAGACCGGAGACGCCGCGCAGGGTCTTGATCGTTTCGTGGACGCCGAACGGCTCCATCACACCCAGCGTGTCGGCAAAGCGGAAGCGCCGGGCCCCGGCGGTTTCGGCCGCATCGACCACCCGCATCAGGAATTCGAGATCGGCGCGGGAGGCATCCTCACCGCCGACGATCACCTCCAGGCCCATGTCCAGGGCGCGCGGCACCATCTCGGTAATGGTCTTCAGAATCCAGTCCCGATCCCGTTTCAGTTTCTTGCCGATGTGGATGTCGGACACAGGAATGGACAGGTCGACCATGGCCACGTTCATGTTCCGGCAGGCCTCCAGGTCGCCGCTGTGCATCCGGCTCCAGACCACCAGCTTCGCCTTCAGGCCGAGCGCCGCAACGGCACGGATGCCATCGCATTCGCCGCCGCCCATGGCCGGAATACCCACTTCCAGTTCCGGCACACCGAGCGCATCCAGCTTGCGGGCGATGTCCAGCTTCTCCGCCAGCGTGAAGGCGACGCCGGCCGATTGCTCACCGTCACGCAGCGTGGTGTCGTCGATGGTGATGGTGCGGTTCATGGTCGTCGGCCTGGAAGTCGGTATGAACCAAGACGAGGCAAACCTCGTGCCATACCCTGTAGCCAGCACAACCCATTGATTATTATGAAACTGACGAATTACCCAGTGCTCTACTTCCTGTTCAATTCGGCACGCGACAGGGGGATTGTCGGGTTTCTCACAGCGGCATTCGGGTGCCCAGCAACGCGCCCTCCCGACGCAGTCCTTCAAGCAGAACGAGGCCGGCCTCAAGCAGCGATTCCGGCTCACGGCCCAGTTCGTGGGCAATGTCGGTCAGGGCCTCCAGCCCGCTGCATCGAGCCTGTTGCAAGCGCTCCAGCAGGCGTGCGGCAACCGGGTTGAGCGCAACGAACCGCACGGCATCGTCCGCATCGCGGTAGAGCAGGTAGCACCAGCGCTGGCCGTCAGGCACGAGCGGCTTGAAGCGCGGACCGATGCGGTGCACAGGGTAGTCGTAGCACGCCAGCCGGGCGGCCGGAGCAAGCATCGGCACGCCCGAGAGCAGATCGCCATCCGGGTCGAAAGACTCGTCCACTTCATCCGGGCTGGTCAGCACGACCAGCTCCAGCCATTCGTAGTGCATGAACTCGGCCAGAAAGGGCAATTCATGGCCTTCTGCCTGCATCCAGCCCAGAAAAGCCTTGGGGATGTCGCGAAACAAGGGGGAAGCAGGCCGAGTCTCGGCCAGGAAACGCCGGACCGTCTTGCGCCAGGCCGGTACACCGAGCAGCTTGCGCGTAATGGGGTAGCAGGCCAGCAGAAAGCTTTCGACATTGTTGTAGAGCAGTCGCTCGTAAACCTTCATCCGCCTGGCCGAAGCCCCCGGCGGCCGGGGCATTTCGCGCGGGTCGCGGAGGCGGGCCGCGAAGGCGCGCTGGTAGGTCTGGAAGGCTGGTGGCTCAGGCTTGCGCGGCATGGCGCTGTGCTGCTGTGTGCTGTTGCTGCAAGCTGCGGATGCGCTCTATCTCAGGCAATAGCCGGGCCAGCGGCGGAATGTTGAAGTCCCGTTCCAGCAGCGTGGGCCGCACGCCGAAGCGGGCATAGGCGTGGTCGAGCAAGGCCCAGACCGGGTCGATCACGTCCGCGCCGTGGCTGTCGATGATCAGGTCGTCGGCCTCGCGATAATGGCCGGCCATGTGCAGGTAGACGATGCGCTCGCCGGGCATGGCATCGATGAATTCACGTGGGTCGAAGGCGAAGTTGACGCTGTTGACGTAGACATTGTTCACATCCAGATGCAGGTCGCAGTCGGCCTCGCCCAGTATGGCGCGGATGAACTCGATTTCGCTCATCTCGGCAATGGCGGGGGCCAGATAGAACGAGGCATTCTCGATGGCGATGCGGCGCTGCAAAATGGCCTGGGTCCGGCGGATGCGGTCGGCGACATAACGCACGGCATCATGGGTAAACGGGATGGGCAGCAGGTCGTACAGCTGGCCGCCGTCGGCGCACCAGGACAGGTGCTCGGTATAGAGCCCGACACCATGCCCATCCAGGAATCGCTTCACCCGCTTCAGGAAGACTTCATCGAGCGGGGCCGGTCCACCCAGATTGAGCGACAGGCCATGGGCGACGATGGGTCGGTGCTCGGCGATATGACGCAGATTCTTGCGCCACGCGCCGCCCATCTCCAGCCAGTTTTCCGGAGCCAGTTCGAAGAAATCGATGGCATCCGGAATGGCGACGCGCAGGTCGGCCAGGTGCTCCCGCCTCAGGCCCAGCCCGGCGCCATGCAGAGACATGCCAGACATCGCCGTTTCAACCCTGACTTATTTCATGCCGCCGCATTTGGCTTCGCCGCACTTTGCTTCGACCGCTTTGGGTGTGGTCTTTTTCCTGGTCTTGGCCTTGGTTTTCGCGGCCGGGGTGGCATCTCTGTTCGTGGCCGCACCGCATTTGCCGCCCACCGCCTTGGCGTGCGCCGAACCGCATTTAGCCTCGGCAGCCTTGGCATTGGTCGCCGGATCGGCTTCCGCGACAAGGTAGCCTTGGCTCAACGCCTGCATGGCAAAGGGACTATCGGTGGCCCAGGCGAGCCCGGTGCCGGCCACTGCCGCGGTCACGGCAAGGGCCAGAGTGGTTTGCGCTTTCATATCGTATCTCCTCGACTAGCGAGGCGAATATCGCACAGACTGGCCGGGCATGAACAGCCCGGCCAGTCGAAGTGCCCTGCTGAAAGAAGGTCAGGCGTAGACCGGCGCGAAGGCCTTCTCCGGTTCCTCCGCGGGGCCGTTCTCGCCCCAGTACGGCGACAGCTTGCGCAATTGGGCGACGATCTCGGGCACGACCTGGATGACCCGGTCGACCTCGGCTTCGGTCGAGTAGCGCGACAGCGAGAAGCGGATGGTGCCGTGCGCCGCGGTGTAGGGGATGCCCATGGCGCGCATGACGTGGCTGGGTTCCAGACTACCCGAGGTACAGGCCGAACCCGACGACGCAGCGATGCCGAACTTGTTCAGCAGCAGCAGGATGGCCTCGCCCTCGATGAATTCGAAGGCGATGTTGCTGGTGTTGGGCAGGCGGTTGGTCACGTCGCCGGTGGCGAAGGCGCGCGGCACCTTGGCCAGTATCCCCGCCTCCAGCTTGTCGCGAAGACGTTTTACTTCGGTGTTCTCGAATTCCATGTGCTGCATGGCCTGTTCGCAGGCCATGCCCAGTGCCACGATGGACGCGGTGTTTTCGGTACCGGCCCGGCGACCGCGTTCCTGGTGACCGCCACGCAGCAACGGACGAAAACGCACGCCGCGTTTCAGGTAGAGCACGCCGACGCCCTTGGGCGCATGCAGCTTGTGGCCGGATAGCGAAAGCATGTCGATCTTGGAGTTCTTCAGGTCGATGGGCACCTTGCCCACGGCCTGTACGGCATCGGTATGGAACGGAATACCGGCGGCGCTGGCCATTTCGGCCATCTTTTCGACCGGGAACAGCGAACCGGTTTCGTTGTTGGCCCACATCACGGAGACCACAGCCACCTTGTCGGTCAGCAGCCTGGCGTACTCATCCAGGTCCAGGCGGCCGCGATTGTCGACCTTGAGGAAATGGGTCTTGTAGCCTTCCTTCTCCAGATGCGTGCACAGCGCCAGCACCGCCGGGTGTTCGATGGTGGTGGTGATGATTTCCTTGCGCTCCGGGTTGGCCTTCAGCGCCGACAGGATGGCGGTGGAGTCGGATTCGGTGCCGCAGGAGGTGAAGATGATCTCGGATTCGTGCTCGGCGCCGAGCAGTTCCTGGACCTGCATGCGGGCCTTCTTGATGGCCAGGCCGACCTTGTTGCCGAAGCTGTGCATCGAGGATGGGTTGCCGAACTGCTCGGTGAAGAAGGGCAGCATGGCCGCCACCACCTCATCGTCGACGCGGGTGGTGGCGTTGTTGTCGAAATAGATGCCGTCCATGACCCTCTCCTTAGACGTGGCTGGCGGCGCGGGCGTAGGACCCGGCCCGTGACGGCACCACCTTGACGAACTCGCCCAGGTCTTCCATCAGCTTGGTCTGGATGCCCTGCAGGGTCTGCGCCTCCATCTGGCAGCCTGCACAGGCGCCGATCATGTTGACGTAGATGGTCTTGCCATCCACATCCACCAGCTCGATGTCGCCGTGGTCGCGCTTCAGTTGCGGACGGATGGAATCGAGGATCATCTCGATGCGCTTGATCCGCTGCAGGTTGTTCAGCTTGCCCGGCTTCTCCTCCTCGGCCTTGGCCACCACCGCGTGCGGGTTGAAGGTCTCGCCGCGTTCGGCCAGCACCTTGACCAGTATCTCCTCGATGCCTTCGTGGCAGGACGAGCAGCCGCCGCCGGCCTTGGTGTAGTTGATCACATCCTCGACGCAGGACAGATTGTTGGCCCGCACCGTCTCCTCGATCAGCACCGCGTCGATGGCGAAGCACTTGCAGATCAGCGCGCCTTCCTCGTGGTCGTCCTTCCACTCCTCGCCGCGATAGTTGGCCACCGCGGCCTGCAACGCCTCGCGCCCCATCACCGAGCAGTGCATCTTTTCCGGTGGCAGGCCGTCGAGGTAGTCGGCGATATCCTGGTTGCTGACCTTGAGTGCATCGTCCAGCTTCATGCCCTTGATGATCTCGGTCAGGGCAGACGACGAAGCGATGGCCGAGCCGCAGCCGAAGGTCTGGAAGCGGGCGTCCTGTATGGTTTCCGTCTCCGGATCGACCTTGAGCATCAGGCGCAGCGCATCGCCGCAGTTGATCGAGCCGACGTCGCCGATTGCATTGGCGTCATCCATCGCGCCGGAATTGCGCGGGCTGAAGAAGTGTTCCTTGACCTTGTCCGAGTAGTCCCACATTTTCGTATTCCTTTAAGCGGAGAATGACGAACCGCACGCGCACGAACTGCTGGCGTTGGGGTTCTCGAACTTGAAGCCGGAGCCCTGCAGGCTATCGACGAAATCGACCGTCACGCCGTTGAGCAACGGTGCCGAAAAGGGATCGACCAGCAGCTTGACCTTGCCCAGATCGACTACCACGTCGTCTTCGGCGGCGGTCTCTTCCAGACTCATGCCGTACTGGAAGCCGGAACAGCCGCCACCCGAGATGGCGATGCGCAGGCCGGCCACGGGACTGGCGGCGCCCTGGATGAATTTCTCTACTGCGGATTGAGCCTTGGGGGTCAGCGTAATCATGTCGGTATCTCCTGTGTTGGACCTCTGTGCAGGAGATGTCGCAAGCCTTGTGCCAGCCTGAATTTGTTGGCTAACCACATGATGCTAAATAACAAATTATTATTTGATCAGCCCAACCCGATGTCCGGATTGCCACCTGTTGCCGGCCTTGTCGGTTTTGCGACAGGGGCCGGGCGTGAAGGAACTCAATCCCGATCCACGTTACGTTGCAGCCACAACTCCAGCAAGGCCAGGTGCCATAGCTTGCTGCCCTGGATGCGGGTGTGATGCCGCTCCGGTTCGGCCAATAGCCGTTCCACATAGCTGCGCTGGAACAGGCCGCGCTCGCGGCAGGCGCGCGAATCGAGAATGTCACGCATGAAATCGAGGAAGTCTCCGCGCACGTATTTCAGCGCCGGCATCGGGAAATAGCCCTTCTTGCGGTCGATCACCGCGTCCGGCAACAGTCCGCGCGCGATCTGCTTGAGGATGTGCTTGCCGCCCGAGGCGAGCTTCAGGTCCGGCGGCATCCGCGCCGCCAGTTCGACCAGTTCGTGGTCGAGAAATGGCACCCGCGCTTCCAGCCCCCAGGCCATGGTCATGTTGTCGACCCGTTTCACCGGGTCGTCGGTGATCAGCATGGTGGTGTCCATGCGCAGCACCTGGTCGATGAACTCGTCGGCGAACGGCTCGGACAGACGGTCGGCAACCAGCGCGGCGGTGTGGTCGGCGCCGTGATAGGCGGGCATCACCGTGGCCAGGTATTCGTCCTGGTCGCGGTCGAAATAGTGTCTGCGGAAGCGGTCGACGGCAGAACCTTCTGCCTCGGCGCGCATCCGCTCGTACCAGAAATAGCCGCCGAACACTTCGTCCGCGCCCTGTCCGCTCTGCACCACTTTGACCGTCTTCGAGACCTGCTCGGCCAATAGATAAAAGGCCACGGCATCCTGGCCGACCATGGGCTCGGCCATGGCGTCGACCGCTTCGGGCAAGCGGGCCAGCACCTGGCTGTTCGGGATCGAAAACTGGTGATGGCGGGTGCCGAAGTGGGCAGCCACCGCATCGGAATATTCGAATTCGTGGCCGCGTTCCTCCGGCTGGTCCTCGAAACCGACCGAGAAGGTCATCAGGTCGCCGATGCCATGCTCGGCCAGGAGACCGACCAGCAGGCTGGAATCGAGTCCGCCGGAGAGCAGCACGCCTACTTTCACGTCGGCGATGCTGATGCGTTTTTCTACGGCGGCGCGCAACGAGGCGTGGATGGCGTCCTGCCATTCGCGCTCGTCCAACTTTTCCGCAGGGCGTTGCGCGGGCAGGCTCCAGTAGCGGCGCTCGGTTACCCGGCCCGATGAGTCGAAACTCAGGGTCGTGGCTGGTGGCACCTTGCGCACGCCACTGAGCAGGGTATGCGGCGCCGGGACGACCGCGTGCAGGGTGAACTGGTGATGCAGCGCGACCGGGTCGATGGCGGTGTCCACGCCACCCGCCGCGAGCAGAGCCTGCGGCGTTGAGGCGAAACGAAGGTAGCGACCGGTCAGGTTGTAGTAGAGCGGCTTGATGCCGAGCCGGTCGCGGGCCAGGAACAGCCGGCCGGCGCGACGGTCCCAAATGGCGAAGGCGAACATGCCGTGCAGTCGCTCGACGCAGGCCTCGCCCCATTCGGCATAGGCGCGCAGGATCACTTCGGTGTCGCCATCGGACCGGAACGCATGGCCCTTGCCGATCAGTTCGGCGCGCAGGGCGGGGTAGTTGTAGATGGTGCCGTTGAACACCAGCGCCAGCCCGAGCGCCTCATCCACCATGGGCTGCGCGGAACGCGGACTGAGGTCGATGATCGCTAGCCGGCGATGGCCAAGCCCGACCGGGCCGTCGAAATAGATCCCCTCCGCGTCTGGCCCGCGCCGGGCCAGCGTATCGGTCATTTTCTGGATGATGGCTGGGTCCGGCCTCTGGCCGTCCAGGCGAAATTCACCGGCTATGCCGCACATGGCTGATCACGCTCCTTGTCTCGATACGTCATTGTAGCGGTTCACCGGACCGCCTATGGCGCGTGGATTGCTTATCAAGGCTGTACACCACAACCACGACAGGAACGACCATGGCCCGCATCGGCATCTTTTTCGGCAGCAACACCGGCAACACCCGCAAGATTGCCAAGATGATCAAGAAGCGTTTTCCCGACAACGAAGACCTGGCCGACCCGCTCAATGTCAACAAGGCGACAGCGGAGATGCTGGCCAGCCATTCGCATCTGATCCTCGGCACGCCGACCCTGGGCGATGGCGACCTGCCCGGCCTGGACGCCGATTGCCAGAATCCGAGCTGGGCCGAATTCCTGCCCGAACTCGCTGCGGTCGATTTCACTGGCAAGACCGTGGCGCTGTACGGACTGGGCGATCAGGAGAAATACAGCGACAACTTCTGCGATGCGCTGGGCGCACTGTATGACTTCGTCGTGGCGCGCGGTGCGCGGGTGGTGGGTGGCTGGTCGACTGACGGCTACGATTTCGCCGCCTCGAAGGCAGAACGCGACGGCGAGTTCGTCGGCCTGGTGCAGGACCTGGACAACCAGAAAATGCTGCTGGAATCGCGCCTGGAAGAGTGGCTGAAGCTGATCGGGCCGGAGTTCGGGCTATAAGCTACTTCATCTTGGAGCGCAGCTTGATCGTTTCGCCCGCCACCATGAACGCGCCCTTGCCGCGATGGTGCAGGGTCTTCGGATCCTTGACCGCCGTATCGACCCAGGCCTTGACCACCTCCAGGATGAACAGGCCGTATTTGGCCACCATCCGGGTGTCGTAAACACGACATTCGAGACTGGCGTAGCACTCCGCAATCAGCGGCGCACCGACGAGCGAGGCCGGTTTTTGCGTCAGCCCAAGGGACTGGAATTTGTCCATGTTCCGACCCGTGTGGTTGCCGATTGAAACGACCTTCTGCGCTAGTTCCGCGGTCGGGATGTTGATCGCACATTCACCGCTCTTCCTGAGCAGCTCGAAACTGTAATCGCGATTGCTGACCACACAGGCAACCAGCGGCGGCTCGAACTCGACCATGGTGAGCCAGGACAGGGTCATCACATTCGGCCGTGTCTTGCCCGCTGTGGTCAGCAAGACCACAGGTCCTGGCTCAAGCAGGCCGTATACCTTGGCCAGGGGATAGGATCGCTTCGCCATGAGGCGCCTCCTTGAGTTATTGATATGGCTGCAGGTTAAACCGTAAGCAGAACAAAACACAATGTCGGGCGGCAGCCTCGATTCCGGCCTTATCTGTCTTGCGCCGGCTATGCCCTGACACGGACTTAACGGACCTTTTGCCGGGTCAGCATCTCCACCATGAACACCAGCAGCACGCTTGCTCCAAGGGCAAAGGCCAGCAGCCATTGCCTAATCGAGGGCGGCGAAAATGCAAACGCTTCGGCAATGGCCGGAATGTTGGTGATGAGGACCAGGCTCAGCAACGTTCCAGTCAGAACAATGAATCCTGCCGACGACATCCCGGCGAGCAGGTCGCGCCATCCGGCCTGCGGCGATCTCAAGGTGAGGATCAGCGCGGCATTGGCCGTGACCAGCACGATGAAGGCCAGCGTTCGGGCCAGATCGGCCTGGGCACCCCCGGCAAGGACCCAGAAGTAAAACCCGGCGGCAACCAGCGTGATCAGTCCGCCCTGAAGCAGGCTGCGCACAAGGTGACGGGATGCAATCAAATGTTCGCCGGGCGACCTCGGTGGCTGCTCCATCAGGTGCCGACTGCCTGGTTCGGCCTCGAACACGATGGAGCAGGAAGGATCGATGACCAGTTCGAGAAAGGCGATATGAATCGGCGCCAGGATCAAAGGCAGACCGAACAGCAAGGGCAGCACCGACAGGCCGATGATCGGGATATGTACCGCCAATGTGTAGACCATTGCCTGGCGCAGGTTGGCAAAGATGCGCCGTCCCAGCCGGATGGCGGAGACGATGGCGGAGAAGTCATCTTCAAGCAGCACCAGCGAAGCCGCCTCGCGGGCCACGTCCGTGCCGCGCTTGCCCATGGCGATGCCGATGTGCGCCGCCTTCAGGGCCGGTGCGTCGTTCACCCCATCGCCGGTCATGGCCACCACTTCGCCATTGGCCTTCAACGCCTCGACTATGGCCAGCTTTTGCTGCGGCGTCACCCGGGCAAAGACATTGACCGATGCGATACGCGCTGACATCGACTTGGGATCCATCGCGCCCAGTTCGGGGCCGGTCAGCACCTCACTGCCGTCGATGCCCGCGCTGGACGCGATCGCCCTGGCGGTGTGGGGATGGTCACCGGTGATCATGACGACGCGAATCCCTGCTCGATGGCATTCGGCGACCGCACCCGGCACCTCATCGCGCAGTGGATCGGCCAGCCCGACAAGGCCGACGAATTCGAAATCGAAATCATGCTGGATCTCGGGCCAACCTTCTTTCCCGCTGTGCCTTGCCTTGGCCACCCCCAGCACCCGCAAGCCGCGATTGGCCATGGCCTCCGCCTGCTGGCCGAGCCGTCGGCGCGCGTCTTCCGGCAGGTGGCAGAGATCGGCGATGGCTTCGGGCGCGCCTTTGGTGGCGACCACATCCTGCTTGTCCGAAGCGACCCGCCACAGATGGGACATGGCGAGCAGCGCGGGTGAAAGCTCGTACTCCTGGGCCAGCAACCAGTCCGGATGCAGGTGTTCCGTGTCGGCCAGGTATTCGCGGGCAAAACGATGGAATGCCAGTTCCATCGGGTCATGCGGGTCGGTCTCGCTGGCCAGCACCGCGTACTCGATCAGCTCGTGATAGGACTCGGGCAAGGTGTCCGGCGCGAGCTGGCCCGTCTCCAGAATGTTGCCGTCAACCGACAGTGCAGCCACCGCCATACGGTTCTGGGTCAGCGTGCCGGTCTTGTCGACGCAGAGCACGGTGGTTTCACCCAGCGTTTCGATGGCGTTGAGGCGCCGGGTCAGCACCCGCTGTCCGGCAATGCGCCGGGCGCCCATGGCCAGGAAGACAATCATGATCACCGGGAATTCCTGGGGCAGGATGCCCATGGCCAGGGCGATGCCGGCCAGCAGTCCGTCGAGCAAGCCGCCGCGCAACAGCCAGTAAAGCGCCGCCAGGGCAAGGCACAAGCCGATGCCGATCAATGCAAGCCGGCGGGTCAGCAATCCAATTTCGTTGCGTAGCGGCGAGGACTCGATGGCAATGACCTGGAGTGATTTTCCGATCCGCCCAAGCTCGGTCCTGCTGCCGATGGCCGTGACCCGCATCACCCCCTGGCCACGCACCACCAGGGTGCCGGCAAACACCTTGCTGCCGTCTGGAAACTTCGCCAGGGCTTCCGATTCGCCAGTCAGCATCGATTCGTCGACCGCGAGCTCATGGGCCTGCAGAACCAGCCCGTCGGCCGGCACGCGATCCCCTTCGGCCAGGATCAGCAGATCGTCGCGGACCACCTCTCGACCGGCGATGCGGATCTGGACACCATCGCGGATCACCAGCGCACGCGGACTGGAAAGGTCGCGCAAGGCGTCCAGAGCCGTCTCGGTCCGGCGTTCCTGAAGAATCGTGACCACCATGATGATGACCACGAAGCCGAGCAGGATCATGGCCTCGCGGGCGTCACCGGTGGCGAGGTAGATCGTTCCGGCCCCCAGCAGCAGCAGGAACATCGGCTCGCGCGCCACCTCGGCAGCGATCGCCCACAAGGTACGCCTCTGGTCGGCACCCAGTTCGTTAGGCCCCTCGGACGCCAATCTGGCAGCCGCGACTTCCTGGCTCAGTCCTTCGGGAAACACTGCGGTCATGTCAGGTCATTGGCGTGAATTGAACATACATGGTAATCGGAATCAGCAAGGGCGAACCCATGAGCGTTCTTAAGATTGAGTTAATCCCCGCCCACTAGATTGGAGCCCTCATTCATCAACAGAAGGAAACATCATGAAATCTCAAAACCTGGATTTTTTCCGGCAAATGTTCAGCGTGGTCATTGGAACGCTTCTCCTTGTTGCAACCGTAGGCTTCCTGACACTGCCCATGTCAATGGGCTGTTCGCAAGGCACTCAGAACGCGTGCACTGCATCGCACAGTGACTGGCACCTGACGTGATTCGAGGGCCGACACGTTGATTGCACGCTCATGCCTGGAAGGTCAGTCCGCATCGGGAAAGCGAACTTCCACACAAAGTCCGCGACCGTCCAGGCCATCACTGAATGCAACACTGGCCCCATGCAGTTCGGCCACCCGACGCACGATGGACAGGCCAAGACCGACGCCTTCCACGGCCTGGGACGAGAACCGCTGGAAACGGGAGCCCAGCTTTTCACGATTCTCGACAGCGACGCCGGACCCGTCGTCGGCGACACGCAGCACGATGCTTCCCGCCACGTGCATCAACCGGACTTCGATCCGCCCGCCGGTGGCGCTGTAACGCAGCGCGTTGTCCAGCAGGTTGCGGAGCAGCACGGCCACCAGGTCCGGGTTTCCGTGAATCATCAATTCCGGCGCGATTTCGTGCTCCAGCCGGCACGGCTTGTCGGCGGCAGCAGGCGCCAGTTCGCGTAGGGCATCCTCGGTCAGCGCCGACAGGTCAAAGACATCGGCGCTGCCGGTCGCGTTAGCGCTTTCGAGCCGGGCCAGGGCCAGCAATTGGCCAACCAGATGGGTCATGCGCTCCGCCCCGCGCAGTGCCTTTGCGACAGCCGCCTGTTTCTCGCCCTCGTCCTGTGTGCGCTGCGCCACCTGCAACTGCATCCGCAATGCGGCCAGCGGGGTTCGAAGTTCGTGCGCCGCATCGCTGGTAAAGCGGCGTTCATTATCCAAAGTGCGACTCACGCGACCGAACAGGTTGTTCATGGTCCGGATCAGAGGGAGCAGTTCGGATGGCGTCTCGTTCTCGGAGAGCGGGTCAAGACGCTCAGGCGACCGGTTGCCAAGTTCTGCGTCCATCCGGCGCAGGGGAACCAGCCCGCGCCGGATCGCCGCGATGAGCAGGAAGGCAAGAATGGGCAGGCCGAGGGCATAGGGCTTGAGGTTATTGAAAGCGATATCGCGGGCCAGTTCGTCGCGCACACTCAGATCGAGGCCGGTCCAGATGGTGTGCTCCTTGCCTGCATCCCGGGCCGCGAAACATCGCCACGACCGCCCCCCTATATGGGCAATGGAATAACCATCGCGCAGCACATCCGGCGGCCAATCC
>JARLJM010000070.1 GCA_031291185.1 Parasulfuritortus sp.
ATGAATTACCTGTTCCCGGCCATCATCGAGAACAACTATACGGCTGGCTTCGGCTATGACTTTAGCCCTGCATCTGCGGTTAACTTCTCATATGTTTATGCCCCGAAGGTGACTCAGACCAATTCGACATTTGGCTACACCGTGACCCACAGCCAGACCAACTGGCAGATTATGTATAGCCACAAGTTCTAATTAGTTCGGTAGCTGGATTGATGGGGGTGTCCCGAAAGGGGTGCCCCCATTTTATTTGGTACCACCCTCGCGGCGTATGTTTCGCAACATGAATCGTCCCGGATCAATGGCCGTAAGCAGGTCAGTTTCCATCGGCATGGGTTCACCTTCCAACTCACACACCAGGGCCTCAGCCAGCAATTGGGCCCAGACCAGGCCGCGTGAGGAGTAGCCGAGCAGGCCGTATAGGCCGGCGTGACGTGGCAAATCGTGCAATTGAATATCCGTGGTTTGCGGCGTTCTGGTCCAATCCGGCAGTGCGCCCATGATGGGCATCCGGTCGATCGGCGCTGGCCGGAAACCGACCCGGTTGGCGAATGACGACAGTTCAATATCAATTCCGGGTAACAGATTGGCGAGTCGGTCCAGGTTGCCTTGGGTGGATTCCTCTCTCGGATCGGGATCAGCGTCGAAGTCGTATGAAGCGCCGACTGCATGCAGGCCATCCATGGCGGGAGCAGCGTAGCCTTCCCGGCACAGGCCAGCGCTCAGTTTTGGGATGCGGCCGTCCGGAATCAGCGTCACCTGGCCTCGGATGCGCTGAATGGGAAGCTGGGCCGCCTGGGCGATGTTCACCGCGTCGCTGCCGCTGGCCAGGACGACGACCGGGGCTTCGGCAATGAGCTGCCCGGATTCATCCAGTGCCTGCCATTGGCCATCGGTGCGTATCAGGCTGGCTATGGAGCATCCGAAATGCGTGCGTAACCGTTCACCGGCCAGTTTCAGGCTGGCCTGGCACAGGCTGGGCGGGTTGGCCCAGCCTGCGTGCCGGAACAGCCAGCCGCCGGCCGGGACGGCATGACCGAGATGGGCTTCGGCCTGTTGCCGGTCGAGATAGGTCATGAATTCGGGCGGCAGCTTGAGTCTGTCAATGAGGGTTCGCTGCACCTCTTCCTGTTCCGGGTTACGGGCGATCTGGAACACCCCGTTCCCGCCTAACCGCGCGCCTGCCTCTGCGGCAGCAGGATTTTGCCAGTGCCGAAGCCCGTAGAGCAGCGCCGTGCGGGACAGGCGCGAGGCGATATTGTCGTCCTTGGAAATCAGCGGCATCAGAAGGCCAGCCAGATTGCCCGAAGCTTCCATGCCCGGGCCTTCGCGCCTGTCGATCAGGGTGATGTCCCAGCCCCGGCTGGCGAGGCGCTCGCAGCAGGTGCAGCCGGCAACGCCGGCGCCGATGACGATGGCTTTCCGGCTGGATGGCTGGTTGTGCCGGGGGCGGACCTGGTCGAGCCGGCCGGTCAGCATGTCCCGCTTGCTGGCGAAACCTGGCGTCATTTCCAGCGTGAATCCGGCCGCCTGAAGGGCGGACCTGACCGGGGCCGAGACGCTCCAGGTGGCCAGGGTGGCACCGGTGCCGGCCAGTTGGCCGATGCGGCCAAGCACGGCGGGCGACCAGATATCCGGGTTTTTTCCGGGCGCAAAGCCATCCAGATAGACGGCGTCGACCTGTGCCTGGAGCGTGTCCAGCATCCTCGCCGCGTCGCCGAGCAGCAGGGTCAGGATCAGGTGGCCGCCGGCAAATTCGATGCGGTGGTAGCCGGGCGTCAGGGTCGGCCAGGCGGCGCGCAGTTGTCCGGCCAGATCGGCGAACTCCGGCCAGGCGGCATGGATGACAGCGAGGTCTTCCGACCGGAAGGGATGTTTCTCGACCGACAGGTAATGAAGACGTTGGCAGGCCTGCGGGTCATTCAGCCAGGCTTGCCAAGTGGCCAGGAAGTTGAGGCCGGTACCGAAGCCGGTTTCCAGGATGACGAAGCTGTCCCGGTCCCTCCAGCGCTCCGGAAGGCGATTGCCGGCCAGGAAGACATGGCGGCTCTGGCCGGGGCCGCCGCCGTCGGAGTGGTAGATGTCGCCATAGTCTGCGGAAAACGGAATGCCGTTTTCGGAGAAGGCCAGGGTGGCGGGGGTGAGGTGTTCGTAAGCCATACTGTATGTTTTGCCATTCCCGCTCAGGCGGGAATGACGGTGAGCTTATGTCTGCTTGAACAATGCTGCCACCATGGCGGCATCGAAGCGGTAATCCCGATTGCAGATTTCGTCCTGGATATGAATCTCGCCCCGCTCGCGGAGAATGGCTTCGCATTCCTCGCGGCCGATGGCGCGCAACATGCCGCTGACCTTGGTCCAATCCTCGGGACAGTGATGGCTTACCAAGCGCGGGTCATACAGGCGCACATCCTCTTCCGGGAACAGGCGGCCGATCAGCTTCAGCGCCGAGAGGCCGGTCAGTTCCTCGGGGCGCACCGTTTCGGCCAAGACCTGGATGCGGTTCCAGCCATCCGGGTCGCGCTGATCAGCCAAGGGCAGCTTTTGCAGGAACAGCCCGGCGGCGGTCTCGCCATCGGCGGCCAAGAACAGGCGTGCCGGCTGCTGTTCGGAGCGCTCCAGATAGTGCTGGAAAATCTCGGCGATGCTGTCGCCATCAAGCGGCACCAGGCTCTGATAGGGCACCTGCATGCCGGGGATGTCCAGACTCAGGGCCAGCTGGCCATGGCCGAGCAGATCGGGTGCAGCGCTGTCCGGCACATCGCCGGTCGAACGGGCCATTCCGCGCATTCTTAATTGCTCGTCGCAATCCAGCACCAGCAGTTCGACCGGGCCGGCGCCCTTGAGCTGGAAGGTCATCCGGCCCGGCTGCTTCAGGTTGGCCGCGATCAGTGCCGTGACCGCGCTCATCTCGCCCAGCAGGCGGGCGACCGGGGGCGCGTAGCCGCGACCGTTCTGGAGGGCCAGCCAGACATCGTGCAGATGGACGATGGCGCCCCGGATGTCGAGGTCCTCGAACAGGAAGGGGCGGACGAAGTTGTGGGTGAGGGTCTGGTTCAAGGCGGTACGGTTTCCGAAAAAGGGCAATGTGTAACGGCTTTGCAAAGAGTGCGCAAGTTAGAATAACGCCATCTCGACCAACTCTCGACGCCCCGTGATCCATCTTGTCCTGTGCTGGCATTTCCACCAGCCCGATTACCGTACCGAAGACGGCCAGTATTTCCTCCCCTGGACCTATCTCCACGCCCTGAAGGATTATTCCGACATGGCTGCCCACCTCGAGGCCTGTCCAGACATGCAGGCGGTGGTGAATTTCGTGCCGACCTTGCTGGAGCAGCTGGACGACTACGTCGACCAATTCAGCAGTGGCAATATTCGCGATCCGCTGCTGGCTGCGCTGGTTGAGCGGAATCTGGATGGTCTGGGGGCCGAGGCCCGCCTCGAACTGGTTTCTGCCTGTTTCAGGCTCAATTTTCCGACCATGGTCGATCCGTTCCCCGGTTATAAGCGGCTACTGCGACTCTGGCAGGGCCTGAAGGAAGAGGACGAGCCGGCGCTCGATTACCTGTCCGGGCAATACCTGGCCGATCTGGTGACCTGGTATCACCTGGCCTGGACCGGCGAGACCCTGCGCCGCGAACACAGTTGGCTGGTTGAGTTGATGAAGAAGGGAAGCGGCTTCAGCCTCGAAGAGCGCCAGGAACTGTTCCGCCTGATCGGCGAGATCATTTCCGATCTGGTGCCGCGGTTCCGGGCCATGGAGGCCAAGGGTCAGATCGAGTTGTCGTCGACGCCGCACAGTCATCCCATCGGTCCATTGCTGCTCGATTTTCAGGCGGCCCGCGAGGCCCGGCCCGGATCGTTCCTGCCGGTCAGCGAAGGCTATCCCGGTGGCGAAACGCGGTTTCAGGCCCATATCCAGGCCGCACGGCAGGCGCATGCCGCCCATTTCGACAAGGAGCCGCAGGGCTTCTGGCCGGCCGAAGGCGGCGTCTCCACGCCGGTGCTGGAACTGTTTTCCAAGGCTGGCGTCCGCTGGGTCGCGAGCGGGGAGGGCGTGTTGCGCCACAGTCTGCGGTCGGCCGGCCTGGATGCGGCCCACCCGGCCCCCTGGTTGCATCGCCCCTGCCGCCTGCCAGGCCAGAGCACGGCCTGTTTCTTCCGCGATGATCATCTGTCCGACCTGATCGGCTTCGAATACAAGGGCTGGTTCGCCGAGGATGCAGTGCGGCATTTCGTCCATGCGCTGGATGAGCGCGGTCGCAACACTAGCGACGAGAATCCGGTGGTGACGGTGATCCTGGACGGTGAGAACGCCTGGGAGTACTACCCCTACAACGGCTGGTATTTCCTGTCCGAGCTGTATCACGCCTTGGCCGAGCACCCGTCGATCCGGGTGACGACCTTCTCGGAATACCTCGATCTGTTCCCCGGTAACGTAGCTGAGCTGCCGATGATGACTGCCGGCAGCTGGGTCTACGGCGATTTCACCACCTGGATGGGTGACCCGGCCAAGAACCGGGCCTGGGATCTGCTGTGCGCGGCCAAGACGGCCTACGACCAGCGCATGGCCGCCGGCACCCTGCCCAAGGAGGTCGAGCGGGAGGCGGAGTTGCAGCTTCGCTCCTGCGAAAGCTCGGACTGGTTCTGGTGGTTCGGCGATTACAACCCGGGCGACAGCGTTCAGGCCTTCGACAAGCTCTACCGGGCCAAGCTGACCCGACTCTATCGTCTGCTGGGCCTGCCCGTACCGGGAGCGCTGTGCGTCTCGCTGTGTCGTGGCGGCGGTCCCGTCGAATCTGGCGGAGTGATGCGCCGGGGGAGCTGATTTCCTGTAAGGCTCCTCCTTTCGGGCAGCTAGAACCCCCTTGGCGTTCATGAGAAAATCAGCGTTTTGTAATGCATGCCGTGCGGTTCGGCTGCGCCTTGAACCGAGTCTCCGGCCGGAATAAGCCCATATGCCCCATACCCCTGACACGGCGGATTCGACCGCCCTGCATGAAGAAGTCCGCACCACCACCTGCTACATGTGCGCCTGCCGTTGCGGCATCAAAGTCCATTTAAAGAACGGCGAAGTGCGCTTCATCGAGGGCAATGCAGACCACCCGCTGAACCAGGGTGTGCTCTGCGCCAAGGGCTCCAGCGGCATCATGAAGCAGTACTCGCCCGGCAGGCTGACCAAGCCATTGCGCCGCAAGCAGGGTGCCGACCGGGGCACCGGCGAGTTCGAGGAAATCTCCTGGGAAGAGACCTTTGCCATCCTGGAAGAGCGGCTGGCCAAGATTCGCTCGACCGACCCCAAGAAGTTCGCCCTGTTCACCGGCCGTGACCAGATGCAGGCCCTGACCGGCCTGTTCGCCCGCCAGTTCGGCACGCCCAACTACGCGGCCCACGGCGGTTTCTGCTCGGTCAACATGGCGGCCGGCCTGATCTACACCATCGGCGGCTCGTTCTGGGAATTCGGCGGGCCCGACCTGGACCGCGCCAAGCTGTTCGTGATGCTGGGCACGGCGGAGGATCACCACTCCAACCCGATGAAGATGGCCCTGTCCAAGTTCAAGCGCAACGGCGGTCGGTTCATCTCGGTCAATCCGGTGCGGACCGGTTATTCCGCCATCGCCGACGAGTGGATTCCGATCAAGCCGGGCACCGACGGCGCGCTGCTGCTGGCCCTGGTCCACGAGATCATCAAGCAGGGCCTCTACGACCGCGATTTCCTGGTCAAATATTCCAACGCTGCCGAACTGGTCAACCAGGATCCGCGCAGCCCCGAGTACGGCATGTTCGTGCGCTTCGAGGTGCCGCCGGAAGAAGGCTGTTTCGACCCGCAGAACAAGCTGTGGTGGGATCGCGAGATGGACCGTCCAGTGTCGACCATGACCCTGGGTGTCGATCCCCGGTTGCTGGGCGAGTTCACCCTGCCCGATGGCACCCGGGTCAAGACCGCGTTCGAGTTGTTGAAGGACAGGGTCGCCGAGTACACCCCGGAATGGGCCGCCG
Source organism: Parasulfuritortus sp. (assembly GCA_031291185.1). Taxonomy (GTDB): domain Bacteria; phylum Pseudomonadota; class Gammaproteobacteria; order Burkholderiales; family Thiobacillaceae; genus Parasulfuritortus. The sequence continues at coordinate 5,998 of JARLJM010000070.1, forward strand.
GCATCACCGGTATTCCCGTGGAGACCATCAAGCGCCTGGCCCATGAGATGGGCGTCACCGCGCGCGACCAGAAGATCGAACTGCCCATCGCCTGGACCGATGTCTGGGAGAACGAGCACCAGACCGTCACCGGCAACCCGGTCGCCTTCCACGCCATGCGCGGTCTGGCGGCGCACTCCAACGGCTTCCACACCATCCGCACCTTGGGCATCCTGATGTCCCTGCTGGGTACGATCGACCGGCCGGGCGGCTTCCGCCACAAGGCGCCGTTCCCGCGGCCGATTCCGCCCTGCCCGAAGACGCCGAAGAGCCCGGACGACGTGCAGCCCGACACCCCGCTGAACGGCATGCCGCTGGGCTGGCCGGCCGATCCGGATGACCTGTTCGTCGACGACGAGGGCAAGCCGGTGCGCATCGACAAGGCCTTCTCCTGGGAATATCCGCTGTCGGTGCACGGCCTGATGCACAACGTCATCACCAACGCCTGGCGCGGCGATCCGTACAAGATCGACACCCTGCTCATCTTCATGGCCAACATGGCGTGGAACTCGACCATGAACGCCGAGCAGGTGCGCAAGATGCTCAACGACAAGGAAGAGGACGGCAGCTACAAGATCCCGTTCATCGCCGTCTGCGACGCCTTCCAGTCCGAGATGGTGGCCTTCGCCGACCTGGTGCTGCCGGACACCACCTATCTGGAGCGGCATGACGTCATGTCCATGCTCGACCGGCCGATCTCCGAATTCGACGGCCCGGTCGATTCGGTCCGGATCCCGGTGGTGCCGCCGACCGGCGAATGCAAGCCGTTCCAGGAAGTGTTGATCGAGCTGGGTACGCGCCTCAGGCTGCCGGCCTTCGTCGACAAGGCGGGCCAGCGCAAGTACCGCGACTATCCCGATTTCATCGTCAACTTCGAGACCGCACCCAACTCCGGTATGGGCTTCCTGGCCGGTTGGCGCGGCAAGGGCGGCGAGAAGTCGATGAAGGGCGAGCCGAATCCGAACCAGTGGCAGATGTACGAGAAGAACAACTGCGTGTTCCAGTACCACCTGCCCAAGTCCTACCAGTACATGCGCAACTGGAACCAGGGCTACCTGCAATGGGCGCAGGCCCACGGCATGACCCGGCACGCCGAGCCGATCAACATCCACATCTATTCCGAGGTGCTGCAGAAATTCCGCCTGGCCGCCCAGGGCAAGGGCCAGGGCCGGCAGCCGCCGGAGCATCTCAGGAAGCGGGTCGAGACCTATTTCGATCCGCTGCCGTTCTACTTCGAACCGCTCGAAGCCAGCCTCACCGACAAGCACAAGTACCCGCTCAGCGCGGTAACCCAGCGGCCCATGGCCATGTACCACTCCTGGGATTCGCAGAACGCCTGGCTGCGCCAGATCCATACCTACAACCATCTGTACGTGAACCCGAAGACGGCGTCCGCACAGGGCATCGTCGACGACGATTGGATCTGGGTCGAGTCGCAATGGGGCAAGGTGCGCTGCATGGCGCGCCTGTCGGAAGCGGTCGAGCCGGGCACGGTCTGGACCTGGAATGCGGTCGGCAAGGCCTCGGGCGCGTGGAACCTGGCCCCGGAGGCCAACGAGTCGAAACTGGGCTTCCTGCTCAACCACGTCATCAGCGAGGAACTTCCGCCCAATCCGGCCGGCGCGCACGTCTCCAATTCCGATCCGGTTACCGGCCAGGCGGCCTGGTACGACGTTCGGGTCCGCATCTACAAGGCCGGTGCGGACGAGCCGCACGAGACCTCACCCCAGTTCGAGACCATGAAGCCGGCACCCGGCACCGGCCTGCGCCGGCCGTGGCTGAACTACGTCGCTGGCAAATTCACGCGAGGTGGCAAATGACCCAACTGGCGCTCGTCATCGACCTCAACGTCTGCGTCGGCTGCCATGCCTGCGTGACCAGCTGCAAGCAGTGGAACACCTCGGGTGAGGCGGGTCCGCTGTTCGACGACAATCCGTATGGCAAGGACCCTACCGGCACCTTCTTCAACCGGGTGCAGACCTATGAAGTGGGTGAGTTTCCCTGCACCGAGACCCTGCACTTCCCGAAGTCCTGCCTGCATTGCGAGGATGCGCCCTGCGTGCCGGTCTGTCCGACCGGGGCGTCGTACAAGCGGGCCGAGGACGGCATCGTGCTGGTCAACTACGACAAGTGCATCGGCTGCAAGTACTGCTCCTGGGCCTGTCCTTACGGTGCGCGCGAGTTCGACGAGAAGCAGAAGGTGATGAAGAAGTGCACCCTCTGCGTCGACCGCATCTACGACCAGTCGATCCCGGAAGACCGGCGCAAGCCGGCCTGCGTGATCTCGTGTCCGACCAGCGCCCGGCTGTTCGGCGACGTGCACGATCCCGAGTCCGAGGTCTCAATTGCGATTCGGGAAGGCGGCGGCTACCAGCTCATGCCCGAGTGGGGCACCAAGCCGGCCAACCACTATCTGCCCCGGCGCAAGACCAAGATCCGCATCCACGAGGACGAACTGGTCCGTGCCGACAACCCGCTGCGCAAGGAAGATATCCGCAAGGAAAAGAGTACGGATATCACCCTGGACGACTGGCTGATGTAACCGGAGCATTCATGAATCCCGCATTTTCCGTGATCTTTCTCACCACCCTGATCGGCGTCGGCCAGGGGCTGTTCCTGGCCCTGTTCTCCAGTCAGACCTATTCCATCGTCAACGTCCTGCCGCCGCAGCCCGGCAGCTATTACGCCCTGGGCGGAGCGATTGCACTGACCTTCCTGGTCGGCGGGCTGGTGGCCTCGTTCTTCCACCTGGGCCACCCGGAACGGGCCTGGCGGGCGGCCACACAGTGGCGCACGTCATGGCTGTCGCGCGAGGTCATCGCCTTGCCGCTGGTGATGGGACTGGTGTTCGTGTACGCCGCTGTCAACTGGCTGGGTCTCGATGCCGACCTGTTCGGCTGGGGTCTGCATGGTCAGATACCACTGATCGTCGGTACCCTGGGTGCGGCTGCGACCTTGGGGTTGTTCCTCTGTACCAGCATGATCTACGGCGCGATAAAGTTCCTGCAGGAATGGGCGTCGCCGCTGACCGTAGTCAACTTCTTCCTGATGGGCTCGGCCTCCGGCTTCGCCTTCGCCGCCGCCTATGCCGCCTTCATGGCGCCGGGCGTGGTCGAGTTCTATGCCGGCTGGGCCATTACCCTGACCGTGGCGGCCTTCGCCAGTCGTGCCGCCTCGCTGCTGCGCAATGCGCGGATCAAGCGGATTGCCAGCATACAGACCGCCATCGGTGTGCGGCACAGCAAGGTCCAGCAGCGGTCCATGGGCTTCATGGGCGGCTCCTACAACACCCGCGATTACTTTCACGGCAAGAGCCTGGCCTTCCTGAAATCGGTGAAGTGGATTTTTCTGGTGCTGGTTTTTCCGGTGCCTGTGCTGCTGCTCTGGCTGGGCCTGACCCTGGGCAATCCGGTCGTCTATGTCGTCGCCTTCGCGGTACAGTATGTCGGTCTGCTGTTCGAGCGCTGGTTCTTCTTTGCCCAGGCCAATCATCCCCAGAACCTGTATTACCAGGTCGTGGGCTAATCGTTTTATTTACTGGAGTTTGCCATGAGCGAAGACATCGTAACCAAGCACAAGGTGGTCTACATCCGCTACACCGTGCTGGATGACAGTGGGCTGGTGCGCGGTCAGCAGGACATGCCCATTGGCTACGTGCATGGTGCCCGGAGCGGTCTTTTCGAGGAGATCGAGCAGAGCCTGGACGGCCACAAGGTTGGCGACAGGGTGGAGTCCTACCTGAGCCCGGACGCCTTCGGCGAGCGTGACCCTGATCTGGTTATCGAAGAAGACATTGACAATGTGCCGCCGCAAATCCGCCACATTGGCGCCGAGGCCGAGTTGCAGAACGAGAACGGCGACGTGCTGACCTTCCGGGTGATTTCGCTCGGCGATGGCAAGATCACCCTGGATGCCAATCATGCCCTGGCTGGACGCTCGGCCAAGTGCGTGGCTGAAATCCTGTCGATCAGGCAAGCGACGCCCGACGAGATCAAAAGCGGATTTCCGGCTGAGCAGGGAGTGCCGCAGCTGCACTGAGTACGGTGGACAGTGACAAAAAAGCCCGCGCAAGCGGGCTTTTTTGTCACGCTAGCGAAGCGTTATTTGCACTCGGCGGTGGTGCCTGCGACGCGGCCGGCAATCACCATGAAGTCCTTGAACGGTTGCATGGTCTGCATGGCTTCGGTCATCGAGCCTTTGTCGAAATCCAGCTTGGCCATATCGAACATACCGATGTCGTTGGGCTGCCCCTTGCCCCATTCCATCCAGCGCTTGGTGGTCGCGCCCATTTGGTAGTCGACGCTACGCAGGGTGCTGTGCTGGACAGCGCCGCCGTAGGTGCACATGGTCTTGCCATCCTTGATCGAAATGGTCAGTTCGACCTTCTTGGCCGGGCCGCCACAATCGGAACGGTACATGTGAATAACCTTGTAACCGGAATGATCCTTGTCGTGGGCGTTCCACTTTTCGAATAGATCGGTGGTCAGCGGGCCATCGCTGTTCCAGTAAGCGCAGGCTTCCTTAGCCCATTCGGCCGACATCAGGGGGGCGGCTTGAGCCGAAACGGCGCCGGTCAGGGCGGCCAGTGCAATCACTAAGTTACGCATTTGGTTGTCTCCTCACAGTCAAAATGCAGGCAGTAAGCCGGCGGCAAGGTTAGTCCGGATCGTGCGAAACTGTCAAAAAGCACTTGCTGATTTACTAATGTGGGACCTTTTCTTTCAGGGCACCGTAAAGCCAGGTGCCATGCAGGGCGCCGGCCAGTACCGCCAGCGCGCCGATCGAGCCGGTACCGACCAGGGCGAAGACCGGGCCGGGGCAGAGGCCGATCAGGCCCCAGCCGATGCCGAAGGTCAGACCGCCATAGATGTAGTTCTTGCGGCCCGGCGGCTTTTCCGGAATGTCGATCGACTGGCCGTCCAGCGATACGTGGCGCCGGCCGAATAACCTGATCGCCTGGGTGCTGACCAGTCCGGTGGCGATGGCGGAAAACAGGATGCCGAACATGTGGAAGCTCTGGAAATGGAACATCTCCTGGATGCGATACCAGGATGCCGCTTCCGATTTGACCAGGACGAAGCCGAACAGGGTGCCGGCGAGAAGGTAGGGCAGGTAGCGTTTCATTGCAGTAACTGGGGAGCGAGTAGCCAGGAAGAGATCAGACCGCCGGTGAAGATTCCGATAACGGCATAGACCGAGGCGAGTTGCAGGGTGGACAGGCCGGTGATGGCGTGGCCCGAGGTGCAGCCGCCAGCGTAGCGGGTGCCGAAGCCGACCAGCACGCCGGCGGCGAACAGGAAGGTCAGGTTACGTACGCTGGGCGTGAACAGTTCGACCGGCACGAGGTTGCCACTGGGGGCGGCGAAGCCCCAGGAATGGATCATGGCCAGAGCGGCGGCCGATAGCGCGACCGGATGTGGATTGGCGAACACTACGCCGGCCAGGAAACCGCCAAGGGCGGTGCCGATGACGAAGACCAGACTCCAGGTGTGTTCCTTCCAGTCGTACTTGAAGAAGTCGACCTCGACCTGGCGCGGCTGGGTGATGGCGCACAGGTGGCGCAGGTTGTTGGAGATGCCGAAGGAGCGGTTGCCGATGAACAGCATCAGCGGCACCATCAGACCGATCAGCGGACCGGCGACGTACCACGGCCAGGGGGCGTAAAGGGCTTCGATCAGGGTATTCATTAGCATTATCTAATATAGAGGCGTGCGAAATTATAGAGGCCTCGCGTTGCATCGCAACGTTGATTTTCCTATGAGACCCTTACTGCACTTAATGCCCGATGGACGACTCGACCAGGCTGATGCGCTGCTGCAGGCGGGCGATGGCGATCGGGTCGCCTGCAGCTTCGGCCCGCTTCAATTCAACCCCCAGCCAGGCCAGCAATGGCCGGCGCCAGCCCTGCTCCGAAGCGGTGTCGATGGCGGTGGTGATTCCTGCCGGATTGATGCGATTCTGCCGGAACAGCACACCGGCCGCGATGAGGCGGGAGAGCGGGTCCTTGATCTGGCCCGGGTCGGCAGTCACGCCGGATTTCAGCAGCGGGGCATATTGGCCGGGCAGTGACGTGCTGTCGACGGATTGCCAGTTGCCGGTGATGAAAGCGGCATAGCTTTTTTCTTCAGGGCTGGCACCCTCTTTCAGGGCAGCATAGGCAGGGCAATCGTCGAACTCCAGGGCGGCGGCACGGGTGGCGCAACGGGCCAGTTCGATCCGGGCGACGGATTCGACCTGGCCGGTGCGAGCGGCTTCGGCGCGCGCACGGGAAAAACTGAGATCGGCCAGGGCGGTATTGCCTGTCAGGTAGGCCTTTTCGAAATTCTCCAGCGCGCTCTGGGCGTTCAGCTTCCAGTCCGGTGGCGGAGGGTTGCTGCCGCAGGCGGACAACGTCGCCAGGACGAGCAGGGCCAGCAGGCGGTTCCGTGTGGTCGGCTTCATGGCAGCTTCACCTCCGCGTCATGGGAGAAGGGCCATTTCCGGTTGAGCTCGTTGATCATGCCGTTGACCCGGGTCAGGCTGTCGTCGACCTGGGCCCGCAGGGTGCCGAGGTCGGTGGTCGCGCCCTTGATGTCGGACGTGATGCCCTGGGTGTTCTTGAGGATGGCGTCGGCCTTTTTCAGGCTTTCCCGCGCGTCGGTCAGTATGGAGTTGATCTGGACCACGGCCTTCTGGGTTTCGTCCATGACGCCGCCCTGGCCGTAGAGCCGCTGATCGGTCTTGGTCAGGACGCTGTCCACCTTGAGCGAGACGCCATTCAATGAGGCCAGCAGGGTGTTGGCCCGGTCGATGGCGTCGACCACCTTGCGCGAGTTCTCTTCCGCGCCCAGGATGCCGCCCATGACACCGTACTGGCCCGCCATGCGCCCGGTGACGGTTTGCAGGTTGGCCATGCTCTGGTTGAGACTGGACTGCTTGTCGGTCAGATTCTGCAGGTTGGTCACCACGTCGCGGACCTTGATGATCAGTTCGGGAATCTCCTGCGCGGCATCGCCCGTGTAGAGCGGCCGCTCGGCGTTATCGGCCAGGATCGTGTCTTTCAGGTTGGTGGTGATGGCCCGTATCTTGGCCGAGCCGACCAGCGATTTTTCCAGGGTGAAGACGCTGCTGTTGCGCAGCCATTTGGCGTCCTTGACCGGGATCGACATCTCGATTCGCACCTTGCCTTCATCGGTCAGCGACATGCGCTCGACCTGGCCGACGGGAAAGCCCGAGAAGCTGATCGGCATGCCGATGCTGACCCCTTCGGCATTGTCGGCGACCAGCACCAGCCGCTGGGTGCGCTCGAACACGCCTCGCGAATAGAGGGTATAGGCGATGAAGGCGACAGCGAGGGCCAGCGTCAGGGCCAACAGCAGGCCAACCTTGAATTCCAGGTTCTTGATCAGCGGGGCGCGTACAGGGGCTCGTTCCATGGGTAGTCCACGATCCAGCATTGTTCATACAAATCTTCCACGGCGGCCAGGGTGGCTTCGAGGAAGGATGGGTAATGGCAGTCCGGCAGGAGCAGGCCCGGCCGTTCGATGAGGATTATAGGTTGGGGCAGGATCAATGCGCGCGCCAGCCTGGCGATGAAGCGCTCGTTGCTGTCGAGATCGGGGTCGCGCTTGAAGGCGCAGCCGGTCTGATCGAATCGGCCCAGCAGGGTCCAGGCCAGGTCGGCGGCGCGGTCGTAATGCAGGTTCTGCCGGTACTGGAGGACGATGGCCACGTTTTCCAGAACGGACAGGTTGGCCCGCAAGGGCAGGCTGTCCGAAATCAGGGCGGCGGAGGCGTGTTCCTCGAGCAGGGCGATCCGGCCGGCGTCATCCGGCACCCATTTCAGATGTACTTTAGGGCTAATGACAGCACCTCGATCAGCATTAGGACAAAAAACAGCCGGACCATGCCGCGCAGCACGGCGATGGGCGCGAAGAACAGCTTCTGCGGTGCGGCCAGCGCCTCGGTGATGGGGATGACCGTGACGGCCAGGCCGAAGGCCAGCACCTTGGCCCACAGGATGGCCAGGGCGGGCAGGTCGAAGATGTGGGCCATGACCCGGGCGAAATCCGGCAGATTCCAGTATTGCAGGCCGTAGACCACGAAGTAGGCGAACAGCAGGGCCAGCGCACTGGTCACAGCGGTCAGGGCCAGGACCGAGATGACGCCGCCGATGACCCTCGGGATGAGTTCGAAGCGGAGCGGGTCGATGCCCGACTCTTCCATGGCCCGGATCTCGTTGTGGATGTTCATCAGGACCACTTCGGTGCCGGTCGCGGCGCCGGAGCGGAGGGCGACAAACAGCGCGGTCATCAGCGGCAGCACCTCCAGGACCAGCAGCCGGATCACGCCTTCCAGGGCGTAGTCGGCCAGACCGAAGTTGCGTGCCGTATCGACCACGATCTGGATCAGGACGTAGGACAGCAGGGCCGAGAACAGGGTGAAGCGGGGCAGTATCTGCCAGGCGGTGAAATAGATCTGCTTGAGCACTACCGAGCGGGTCGCGCTGTTGTAGGTGCTGGGCGAGAGCGCTTCAACGATGGCGACCGCGGTGAACCGAGATACCGCTCGCCAGCTTTTCAGCCAGACGAGAAGGCTGGCGCCGAAACGGGTGAAAAAGTCGGTCGGGGAGTCGCTGGTCATGGCGACATGATAGCGCCATGCGCCGGCAATTTGATTGTCAGCCAAGGGCGCCGGATACCGGGATACAATCGCTGCAAGACCTTTCGACGGAGCCAGGCCGGATGTTTCCCCGCTTTGCCAGGCCGGCCATGAATCTGCGTGGCCGCCGTTTCCTGTACCAGTTCATCGCCAGTCTGGCGCTGCTGTCGTTGCTGATCGGCTATGCCGGCGGCCTGTACCGGCTGACCGCGCTCGACCATCTCGAAGCGGTGATCTACGACCTCAAGCTGCAGACCTTCATGCCCAGGACGATGGACGACCGGGTGGTGATCGTCGACATCGACGACAAGAGCCTGCGCGAGATCGGCCGCTGGCCCTGGCCGCGCGAGACCGTGGCCAAGCTGACCGCCAACCTGTTCCAGCAATACGGTGTGGCCTCGGTCGGCTACGACATCGTCTTTTCCGAACCGGATCAGAGTTCGGGACTGCCGGTGCTGGAAAAACTGGCGGCGGGCGATCTGAAGGGCGAAGCCGACTTCGCCGCGATCCTGGCCCGCTTGCGTTCGCGTCTCAACTACGATGCCCGCCTGGCCGACGCGCTGGCGACCGGGCCGTCGATCCTGGGTTATTACTTCAGTTTTGCCGAGCAGACCGAAAGCGCCGGCCAGTTGCCGGCACCTGCGCTCGATTGCGCTGAACTGCACAAATACGGCATCGCGCCGCTGCAGGCCACCGGCTACAACGCCAATCTGCCCGGCCTGCAAAGCAAGGCGACCGACGCCGCCTTCTTCAACATGCAGGCCGATTTCGACGGCGTCGCCCGGCGCATGCCGGTGCTGATCGAGTATCAGGGCAAGTGTTACGGCTCGCTGGCATTGCTCGCCACCCGCCACGCCATGGGCAGCAGCGCGCCCCGCATCCTGCCGCCGCACGGCTATACACCGGCCGCGCTGGCGCTGGACAACCTGACCATCCCGCTCGACAGCCAGGCCATGGCGCTGGTGCCCTATCGGCCGCCCGGTGCATTCCAGTACGTCTCGGCAGCCGATGTGATCAAGGGCACGGCGCCGTCCGCCAATCTTGAAGGGCGCGTGGTGCTGATCGGC
>JARLJM010000071.1 GCA_031291185.1 Parasulfuritortus sp.
CCCCAGCGATGTACGGTTCAGCCGGGCTGACATCCGCAGGCGCGCGGGCCTGGCCGACACGCAATGCCGCTTGCATCTGGACCGCTTGGCAGCCCTGGAGTTTTTGCTGACCCATCGCGGCAGCCGGGGCCAGAGTTTTGAGTATGAGCTGCTGTTTGATGGCGACATCGCGGCCGGTGCGCCGCATCTGCCGGGGCTGATCGAGGTGGGTGCGCTGGACTCGCTTTGTTCTGCCCTTACGACATCAACCTCGCGGGGTGAATCGCCCCAGAACGCGGGGCCATCGCGGGGTCATCGCGGGGCCAACGCGGCCCCTTCGCGGGTGGCCAAATCACCCGCAAAGCCAGGAGCAGAAAAGGGTTTTGAGGAATCCCCGGAGCCAGAGCCGGAATCGCACCTTCTACGGGTGAACGGCCATGCCGGGTCATACCAGCAAACCGTCATACTTCCCTTAGCCGCCTCGGCGTGAGCCGATGCCGCGCAAGCCATCGGCCCGCCCCTCAAAAGCCAAAGCCAAAACACCGCCACCATCCCCGCCCGCCCAAAATCTGCTGATGGCGTATCAAGCCGCGTTCCATGAATGGGAGGCGGTGACCGGCTACTCGGCGCGCACCATCACGCATCAGCGCTTTGCCATCGGCCGGTTCATTCAGTGGTGCAATGAGCGCGGGCTGACCCGGCCGCAGGACATCACGCGGCCAATTCTGGAACGCTACCAGCGCGCGATCTATCACCACCGCAAGCATAACGGCCAGCCTTTGGGCGTAAGTTCGCAGCTCAACATGCTGCTGCCGCTGCAAGCCTGGTTCAAATATCTGACCCGGCAGAACCATCTGCTCTACAATCCGGCCGCCGATCTGGACCTGCCCCGCAAGCCCAAAACCCTGCCGAAAGGGCTGCTCACCATCGCGGAAATCGAATCGGTGCTGAGCCAGGCTGACCCGGCCACGCATGAGGGCATCAGGGCGCGGGCGATTCTGGAAACCCTGTACTCCACCGGCATCCGCCGCATGGAGGTGGTGGGGTTAAAGCTGCATGAGGTTGATACCGAGCGCGGCGCGCTGATGGTCCGGCTGGGCAAGGGCGCGAAAGACCGGCTGTTGCCGATCGGGGCGCGGGCCTGCGCCTGGGTGAATAAATACCGCGACGATGTGCGGCCGCTGCTGGCCATCGGCCATGACGACCAGACTTTGTTCCTCGATGATGACGGGGCTGCGTTCGAGCCCGGCCGACTCGGCGATCTCGTAAAACGGCATCTGCAAGCCGCCGGCATCCACCAACCCGGCGCCTGCCATCTGTTCCGCCATGCCTGCGCCACTCACATGCTGGAAAACGGCGCCGATATCAGGTTCATCCAGGTCATGCTCGGCCACGAAAAGCTGACCACCACCCAGATCTACGCCCAGGTCAGCATCGCCAAGCTCAAGGAAATCCACGACGCCACCCACCCCGCCAGGCTAAACCGGCAGAAATCCGCCGAAATCTGAGCGCGCGCACCGGCCGGGCGCTGAGGCACCGGCACCAACCACCATCCCCTCTTAGCCGCTCTCCCGGTCGCGCTACACCCGCCGCAGCCCGACCGTAAACCCGCCTCTTGCAACTATCGCGTCTCCGGGCAAAACTGCGCTCCTGAGAAAAATTTTGCAGCGGCGCCCTGGCGCCTGAGAGGTTGGCAGACTTAAACGGCTGAGATGTCAGGGAAAATCGGCTCCCGCTACGGCAATCCGCGCCGGGGAAACTTAGGTATCTCTTTAATCAGTTGGCAAATAATTACACTCGGATCTCTGCTTCAATAAGTGGTACGCTGGCATATTTTTTTGGTGATTCGGTTTCGCTTTCAGCGGGTGTGAATTGGCCTAACGATGGCCATCTTGACGAACTTCAGTTGTTTGGATCGGCTTCAGAGAACCCGATGATTGGTGTAGGGGCCTATGCCGGGGTAGGTGGGAGCCTCTCGTTTTCTGATCATGCCTCACTTTATTCTGTTGGACCGACAAATTCAGTCAATCTATATGCAGAAGGCGATGCGGGGGCTGGGCCTGGCGGCGGTCTATCGGTTAGTGGAAGGTCTGATTTATCCTCGCCGGGCTATAACCTAAGCCAGGACGGCCCAGGTGGTATGACGGTAAACTTGCCAAAAGTCGGTGTTGGAGTTGGTTTGTATGGTGGCGCTGGCGTTTCGTTAAACTCTACAGTTGCGACGCCCCCGTTAGGGCAATGGTAAGGGGGCAAGATGCAGAATGGTACGATAAATGGCATCCTATTCATTATAGGTATGTTCTTGATGGGTTCAGTGGGGGTCCTTTTTCCAAGGTGGTTTCAAAAACGCCTTGATACAAGCAAAGGCTCTAGAAATTATACGGGCTTTGTCGGGCAATATTATTCTGGCCCATATTCGATTTTTAAACTGCGGCTGGTAGGTTTCTTCATGTACGCAATGGGAGGTTTTCTCTTTTATTGGATGTTCGTCCGATAACGCTTGGTCCTCCAAGACACGTCGGTCATACTCCCAAGCATCCATCGTCCCTTCATGTGCTCGTCCGTGCAAGGATGCTCGCCGTGCTCGCCCTTTGGGTTGCGCGTGGCTCCGCGCCGCTGCGCGGCGGCCGCGAGGGCGGCCATCCTTTGGCGGCCTGCGCGCATTCCGGGATTCTGAATTTGGCCGGGGCGGGGAAACGGCCTTTCAACCGAACTAGGAAACATGCCACGGAACTATCCACTGAATTAAGTTTCGGGCATTTGGCTTTTGCCATATCCTCCGCTCATGCCCAAGCCCGCGACCTTCACCCCGGCCGAGATATCGGCATTGGCTTCCCGGCTCCGTGAGGTCTGGCGTCCGGGGAGCCAGATCACGCCGTGGCTGCGGGACCATGCCGACCGGCTGACGAAGCTGCACCGTGAGGAGCGGTTCAACTGGGCGGCGGTGGCGTCGGCTTTGAATGAGGTCGGGATTATGTACCGCACCGGCAACCCCTGGACGGCGACCAACCTGGCCAAAGCCGTCAGCGAGGTCCGCCCCGGTGGACGCGGTAATCCGACAGCCGAGCGCAAAGCCGAACTCGCGGCGTGGAAAGCCGACCAGGATGCCGCCAAGGCCGAGGAGGACGCGGCGTTTGCTGTCGAGTGGGAAGCCATGCCTCGCGCCGAGCAAGACGAGCTGCTTGATCTGTGGCGCCGGACGGATGAATTGACCGGGACCGCCGCTGCCCGGTTTTTAACGAGATCGGGCTACCGCAAGGTGCGGCCTGGAGAGACCTAAACCATCTCCAGCTCAATAATTGTCCGCCATCATTCAGTGGATCATTCGGAAGATTCTTCTGAGCTATGTTCGGAGCTATATTCAGAGCATCACTCCGAAGTTGGGTTAATCCCGGCAAAGGTACGTAACGCGACATAGGATTTCAGTCGCCCCATCGAAGGCTCTCGGGTTGTAAATCCGTCAGTTTGGCGATCGCTTCCTGGATATTTTCGAGGGCCTCGCTGAGGTCGGAGAGTTGGTCC
>JARLJM010000072.1 GCA_031291185.1 Parasulfuritortus sp.
CCGGCAATGGTGGGCAACGGTCGGCAACCAGCAGGCTCAACTGCGCGAGGCCGAGGCGGCCTACTGGCCCCAATTGAGCGCCCAATACCAGGTCAACAAGAACTGGAGCCAAACCAGCAGCCTGTCCAGTGACAGTACGCCGCAGTCACTCAGTCTGTCAGCGTCCTACCTGCTGTATGACTTCGGCGGTCGCGATTCGGCCGCCAGGCTGGCCGAATCCCAGTTGCAAGCGGCCATGGCCACCCAGGACAATGATCTCAATCAGCTGGCCTACTCGGTTGCACAAGCCTATCTGGATGCCTTGCTGGCGCAGGAGTCCTTGAAGGCTGCACGAATTTCTGAAGCTTCCACACTGGAATCGCTCAAGGCGGCCGAGGCCCAGCTCTCTGTTGGCCAAACGATACTGGCAACCAAACTACAGGCCGAGACCGCCCACTCACAAGCCCAGCTGGCACGGGTCAAAGCTGAAGGCACGCGGCTGACCAGCCACGCGACGCTCGCCAACCTGATGGGCATGGCCCCGGACACGCCCTTCGATCTGGCATCCTGGCATATCGAAGGCTTGCCACGGCAAACCATGGCCGTCAAACAATTGATGGATGACGCCATCGCATCCAGACAGGACTTGCGCGCGGCACAGGAACAGGTCAAGGCGGCACAGGCCACTGTCGATTCGGCCAGGGCGCAGGGGCGTCCCACGCTTTCTCTCGGCGCATCAGCCAGCCGGCAGGACGGGACGCTCGGCTATCCACCGACCAATTCGCAAACCATCGGACTGACCCTTTCGGCCCCGATCTTCACCGGTTACAAGGACACCTACCGTATCCGTGCGGCCGAGGCCAGCCTTGAAGGCGCCCGCGCGCAGGAAGCTGACCTCGCCAACCAGGTCCGGCTCGGCGTCTGGACGGCCTATCAGAATTATCAGACCAATACCGAGGCACTGACCTCCGCCCACGACGCGGTGGTCTCCGGCGAGGCCAACGAGCAACTCATGCTGGGCCGCTTCAAGGCGGGTGTTGGCACCATGATCGATGTGTTGTCGGCCCAGGCCAGCGCGGCCACAGCCCGGCAACAGCAGGCCAGCGCGGAGCATGATTACCTGCTGAGCAAATTCACCCTGGCCCAGGCGTTGGGCCGCCTGACCTCAGCCCCCCTGCCATCCATAGGAGCCCAATAACGTGGCGATTCCTTACCAGAAAACCACCGTCGTCATCGTTGCGCTGGCCCTGATCGGCGGCCTGAGCTACCTCTACTTGAAGCCCAAAAAACTCGATCCGACCGAACGCTATGTCACCGTGACGGCCCAGCGTGGCGACATCGTCCAGCAGGTCTCCGCCAACGGCACGCTCAACCCGATCACGCTGGTCAGTGTCGGCACCCAGGTGTCGGGTATCGTCAAACACATCAACGTCGACTTCAACAGCAAGGTCAAGGCCGGCGACGTGCTGATGACCCTCGACCCGTCCCTGCTCAACGCCCAGGCCGACCAGAGCCGGGCCAGCGTGGCCAGCGCCCAATCTGCGCTCGATCTAGCTCACGCCAACGCCGCGCGTACCCGAGCACTGTTCGACAAGACCTACGTTTCAAAACAGGATCTGGACCAGGCCGTGCAGACTGAGGCCTCCGCCGCGGCCTCACTCAGGCAAGCCCAGGCAGCGGCGCGCAAGGACCAGACCAATCTGGGCTACTCGATCATCCGTTCGCCCATTTCCGGGGTCGTCGTGGCGCGCGAGGTCGACGAGGGCCAGACCGTGGCGGCCAGCTTCCAGACCCCGGAATTGTTCAAGATCGCCCAGGACCTGTCGAAGATGCGCATCTACGCCAGCGTGGCCGAGGCCGACATCGGTGGCATCCAGACCGGCCAGAGCGTCGGCTTCACGGTCGACGCCTTCCCGGGCAAGACCTACAACGGCACGGTAAGCCAGGTCCGCCTGAACCCGACCACAGTCCAGAACGTGGTGACCTACACGGTGGTCATCGATGCACGCAACCCGGGCGATCTGCTGCCGGGCATGACCGCGTACGTCAACATCCGGACGGCCGAAAAGAAAGACGCGCTGAAGGTGCCGAACGCGGCACTGCGGTTCAAACCAGCAAACATTGCAGCACTGAAGTCCGGCTCACATTCCTCAGCCCCTGCTGGGTCACTGATCGGGAACGTCTACAAGCTCGACGACAGCGGAATCGTCCCGATCCAGGTGACGCTGGGCATGAC
>JARLJM010000073.1 GCA_031291185.1 Parasulfuritortus sp.
AGTGGATTGGCCCCAAGCAGCGTGACAGTAAGGATGGCAATAAGGTGGGGAATTTGTGCGAATCTCATGGTTATCTCCTTCTCAGTGAACGTGTTGTGCAGGCTTGGACTATTTTCAGTTTGGTATCGGCGGGACAAATGTCCGAGTACCTTACTATAGTAGTCCAGTGTCGTACTGGACGCGTGCCGAGCCAATACGCTTTTACGGCAGCAATTTAGAGGCAGGTTTCGCCCTTTTTCAAAACCTGTTGCCTTTGAGGTGTCATCTGGCCTGGGATCTGCCTGAGCAACACCCTGTTAGATTCTGGAAGTTGGCATCTCCCGACCATCTTGGTCGAACACTGTGGATTAGTGCCGCAACATTTGACAGTGGCGAGAATTGACTTCAGAGCTTAGCCAAACCCTTTTCAGATCGCGCTCCTGTCAACTTATGAAGTCTACCGTTGAGCTACCACTGCGCCGCCGCCAATGACTCAATAAAAGCGGTGCAAATCCGACCAAAAGCCCCCCGATGCCCATGACATTCGTGACCAAATCGAAAGTGGGGATACTGTATAGCGCAATGAAGACCATGAAGAGTGCTGCAAACAGAGGCCAGAGCACGTAGGAAACGGCACTGCCGAGTCCGCTGGTTAGCTTGGCCCGGTAATGCCAAGCGCAAGCAAAGCCAGCCAAGCTCATGTAAAAGCAGATTTGGAAACCGATGGCGAGGATGGAACTGTTAAGGATCGCTTCCACCGAGGGCATGTACGATGAAGAGAAGAGTAGCAACACACCCAGCAGCCAAATGACTACGGTAGCCAGCCATGGCGTCTTCCACTCGGGGTGGATTGCTGCATAGCGCTGATGAAGCATGTTGTCCCGAGCCATCGCAAACATGCTGCGGCTGAATTGAAGAATCTGGGTTTCAATGGTGCCGACAGTGCTCAGAATGGTCGATAACACGGCCAAGTAGTTCCAAGGCTTGGGGAACAGCTTGTTGGCAATCGCATAGAGTACGTTGGTATTGGCATCCGCGATTTCCTTGTCGCTCAGGACTATCAGAACCACGGTCATCATGATGACGAAGAACAGAATCAAATTAACCATAGCCCAGAATGCCCCTTTGCTGGCGGGATGGAGTTTGGCCTTTTCCCCCGACTTGGTTTCTTCGCTGAGGTTCATGGTCACATCCCAACCCCAGTAAAAGAATATTGCCGTCAGAGCGCCAGTGGCGAACAACTGGGGAGTGAATGAGAAAGGCGAGAACCAGATAATCGACGGCGCGTGGGCCGGATGTCCGCCATACTTTGCGAAAGCGCTGATGATCAGTGTTAAAACCACGATGGTTTCAATACCGGTGAGTATCACCTGCGTATAACTGGCGTGCTTGATGCCCTTGGTGACAACGATGGTCACCAAGGTGAGCCATATGGCTGCTGTGCCGGTGACCCAGTTGGTGTTTTCCACATGATCGGGTGCCAAAAGGACCAAGGTCGAGGTCGCAGCGGGAATCGTCGCTGATACCATAAAGAAGATCGAGGCCACTAGAAGCCCCCAACCTGCGAAGAACCCCCAAGTCTTGCCGAATACGTGTCCAACCCAGGCATAGGAGGCCCCGGCGTGCGGAGTGATTTTGCTGAGATGAATGAATGCCAGCATGATGCCGAACATGATGAGGCCGCAGTAAAAAATACTGCCGACGGATAACACGCCTACGGAGGCTACGATGGCAGCCGTAGTGACTGCGACGCTAAAAGCGGGTGCAGTTCCGGCAATGCCCATGACGGCTGATTCGAATGTGCCCAGTGCTTCTTGTGCCAACCCCTTGGTGAGCGTCACGTTACCTCCTGATCATCGATTCCTGTTCGCAGCAAGATGGTACATCTCAAGAAGCCAAATGCGGAATCGCGGCTAATTGAATTGACCAGCTGTTCACATCGAATTTGCCCAATGTAATGGCAGTAGTCGAACCATATGGTGTCGCATTGCTAATGCTGTAGAAATTCATAATCAAGCTGACAGGCGCGGAAATCGAATATTGCGGGGGTGACCGGCAGGTCCTTGATCTCTCGCCTCATGCCATGTGCCGGATTAATCCAAGCCCCGGTGTCGGTCAGCTATTGGCGCGCAGCCCGGCGTGAATTGTCAGGCCGATGCCGACACTGCCGAAGCGATCACCTTCGACAAGCCTGGCATTTGGCACGGCCGCCTGGCAGGCAGCACGCACCGAGGGGATCGCCGAAGTGCCGCCGGTGAGGAACAGCGTGGTGATGGACGAGGGCGGGACGCCGGCCTGGTTCAGGCATTCGTGAATGCTGGCGGCGATCTTTTGCGTTTCGCTTCGGGTCGCTTGTTCGAAGGCGGCCTGGGAGAATTCGATGGCGAGATCGTCGTCGATGTAGGGCAGGGCCAGCGTGGCGCGTTCCATATCCGACAGTGCGATCTTGGCGGTTTCGACATCGCCCGCCAGTTTATGGCCGGTCTGTTCGCGGATGACGCGCGCCAAGCGGTGCACCAGCGCTGGCTGGTCAGCGAGATGGTGTATCTCCTTCAGCAGCGTCGCCGTGCTGTTATCGTTGAGCAGGACGATGCGGTGCCAGGTGGCGAGATCGAAATACACCGGGGACGGTAGCTCGCGGGCCGGGTGCAGGCGCTGGTGCGTCTTGTAGCCGAGGTGCGGCATGACCTGATTGAGGCTCAGCCTCTTGTCGTAGTCCGTGCCGCCGATGTGGATGCCGGCATTGGCCAGCACGTCGGCCTTGCGATCCACCTTCAAGTGATGCGCCGGCGACACGCGGACGATGGAGATGTCGGCCGTTCCGCCGCCGAGATCGGCGATCAGCGCCAGTTCCTCGGCGTCGACCCGGGCTTCATAGTCGAGCGCCGCCGCGATCGGTTCGTACTGGAAGTCGACCTGCTTGAATCCACAACTTCTGGCTATGGCTTCGAGCTGGTTCTGGGCCGTCTGGTCGCGGGCCTCGTCGTCGTCCACGAAGTGGACCGGACGGCCGAGCATCACGGCAGTGATGCTCTTGCCGACCTGCGCTTCGGCCTTGGCTTTCAGGTGACGCAGAAACAGCCCGATGATGTCCTTGAAGGCGATCCTATGGTTGCCGACGGGTGTCGTTTCCTCGATCAGCGAACTTCCCAATACGCTCTTCAAGGCCCGCAGCAGACGGCCTTCGTAGTGCTGCGTGTAGGCGTCGATGGCGCTGCGGCCGAACTGCACGCACTCGTCCTCGGTATTGAAGAAGATCGCGCTGGGAATCGTGACGTGATCCTCTTCCAACGCGACCAGCACCGGGCCGGACGGCGTCGGATAGCCAACCGTGGAATTGGAGGTGCCAAAATCGATGGCGAGGATGGAATCGCAAGCAAGGCCACGTGAGGAGCGGGGCGGGTGAGGTTTGCGTGGCATGTCGAGTCGATGGTTCTGGCGCCGGACCGGTTCAGACAGAGGCGGCAAAAGGCCGCGAAGTATACGGCGCCCTTGGCACTATCGCCAGATAACAGTTATATCCAAATAGCCCAGTTATACAGACTCTACAGCCTGAGTCGGTCGAGGGGCCGAAATTCCATTCCTAATTTGAATGTCCACTCGACCTGCAACTGCCAACACAATCTTCAGGCATGATTGCTCACAACGGTTTGTTGCTTTGAACTAAAAGTCCTTCGATGACCAGACTGACCATGGAAATAAATATGCTGGCAAAGAACGCCGTCCAGAATCCACCGACATGGAAGCCATGAACGAGTGCTGAAATCAGCATCAAAATGATCGCGTTAATGACCAGCAGAAATAGCCCAAGAGTCAGCACGGTCAGGGGCAAAGTAAGGATGACCAGGACAGGTTTGACCAAGGCATTGGCCAAGCCGAGCAGGAAGGCGGCAACGACCAATGAAGACAGGGTTTGGAATTCAATTCCGCTGAACACATAGCTCGTCACCCATAAGGCAAGCGACGTGGCGCCCCAGCGGATAAAAAATTGGGATAACTGAAAGTTCATGTTGGGCCAATGATCCACAAACGGTTAATGACTGTTTTTCCAATCCCATACCCTATGTCAAGCCAGAAAAAACAGATCCGGCACCGAGACGCACATCCGTCTGCGAGGGGATGGAAGAGAATATGGCAGACGCGTGGACATGGCCAGCGAACAGCCTTGCCAGGCGAGAATCACTATGCCGGAAGGAAGCTACCTTGGGAACAGGCAGGCCGGTACGCAAAGCACAAGGCATTGATTAACGCTAGTTACGGCCACTTCGTTATTCGCTGTCGTGTTTCCATTGAGCATAGCTAACCCGTGGGACATCAAATCGGTCCGTCGTCCGGCAATACACCGAAGGTGAGCCAAGCCGCCCGATCGGCGCAAAATCATTGACATGTAATCGCGGGCCAAGCAGATGGTCAGAAACATGAAACATCACCACCTCGCCAATAATCAGGGTATTTGCTCCGAGGGATTGGGAACTGTGCAACCGACATTCGAGGCTGGCCTGGGCCTCGGCCACTCTGGGCGTTTTGATAAGGACCGAGGGTGCCGGATGCAAATGGGCTGCTTCGAGTTCGCTCACTTCGGGTGGAAAGTCGGCTGCCGAAATATTCATGGCCTCGAACAAATCTTCAGTCACCAGATTCACCACGAACTCGCCGCTGGTCAGGATGTTTCTGGCCGTGTCCTTGGGTTCGCCGGCGTCATTCAAGCCAATGCTGATAATGAGATACAAGGGGTCGGAGCCGATGGCATTGAAGAAACTGAATGGTGCCAGATTGATAGGGCCGCTTGGTCCCTGACTGGTCACCCACGCTATGGGGCGAGGCACCACCAAATTCGTGAGTAATTTGTAGTTATCCGCTTTCGAATGCGCTGAGGGGTCTATTTGCATCTTGCCTGCTCCAACAGAGTTTATTGGGTAGAGAATGGGTTCAACTCGATAGGCTGAATCAATCGGGTGCCGTCGTCCACAGTCTTGCTGCCCAGACTATTGGTCGGCCGCGCCTGCATTAGGTCAGCATCGTATGGCCTGACCATGGCGGCAATCTTATCGGCAGGCGTTTCCTGCTTTCCCGGAATCCGCCCATGGCCAGCGGAGCAGGTGCAGCACCGTTTGCCTTCGTGGACTGCCGGATAGTCGGAATATCCGTTCCAGGCGGGATGTCGTAGCGTGGATCAAAGTCCACGACTTCATCGAGGCTGAATCAGTCAACCAGCCTGGCTTGAGGTCTGTTTAACGCAAATCGTCCGCACATCCGGGCAGTATAAAGGTCTCTATAATTAAATTGCGGCTGGCAACGTTGCCGGCATGTGTCCTTCAATGCAGGGATATCTTAATGTGGCGAGTCGTTTACGAAAATGCTCCCAAGGGTGGTCGACACCTCGGTCCGGG
>JARLJM010000074.1 GCA_031291185.1 Parasulfuritortus sp.
TGCAGGGTGTGGGTGAGCACGTGGGTGGTGGCTTCGCGCCAGGGCACCAGTTTGCCGTCGTACCAGATAACGCCGTCGCGGTCGGCCATGGACATGGTCCCAACTCCTTAAAATCGGTGAAATAGTAAAGCGGTAATTCTAGCGTGTAGGGTGCAATAAGCGTAGCGCATTGCACCGCTTTGGTTATCCGAATATGTTCTGCCAGAGCGCCTTGACCGCCGAGGTGGCCATGGCCAGTTCTTCGGCTGGCAGCCGGGCGTGTTCTGTTCCTTGCAGTTTTGCCGCGTGCTGCTGGCGGCGCAGTTCGCGGTAGGCATTAATAATTGGGGTCAGAGTAACAATTCACCTGCGTGCCAGCGCATGAACTTACCGCAGGAGTGGATGTATCGGCCGCAGAATAAAAGGGGCTAATTTGATTTTCAGCATCCATTTCTCCCTGGTTCTTGATCAAGAATTGTTACTCTGACCCCAATTGTTCTCAATTGTTCTGACCCCAATTGTTCGTGAAGGCCCAAGGCAACGAATATCGAGAATTACCGATTTCACCATTCAACGAATCGAAGGGAGATGAATCATGGCGTTTGTAAATGAACTTATTAGTGACGAAGACAAGCAAAAAATTGACTGGACGAAGTTCAAGGCATGGCCATTTAGCGATCCTCATCGGCCTTGGAAATGGACCATCGATAAGGAGCGTAATGTTTTTCTAATTCCATTGGGTGGTGGAGGGCCAGATGGTGATAGGCCTGATGTATTCGCACTGCATTGGGATGGGCAAGTTATTAGATTTGAGGCAGAAATTACTGGATCAGGAACTGGAAAATTTTGGGATACGCTCTTTTGGAAAATAAACAATTTGGCAATTCCGGACAACCTCCATTCACAGAAAGAAAAAATTCTCGAATCGGTGGTTAATGCTATTCGTGCGCATGGTCGATTTTTTAGTACCGAACATGTCAAAACAGTTCACGTCACCTTTGCCTAAAGAGAGTCAAATCATGACCATGACCTTCAATAATTAAACAATCGGGGTCAGAGCGAATAATTGGGGTCAGAGTAACAATTCATCCCGATTTCCAGTCTCTTCCAAGCTGTTTCCTTTTTTCCGTCAGGGCCGCCCCGGCGTCACACGCCGTCCGGTCAAGCGTTCGATCTCCCGACGAAATCGATCATTGCCGAGCGCCATTCCCGAGTTCACGGCGTCGCGGATTTCTTTCAGCATCGGCCCATCGACATGGGCCTTGAACAATTCCCGATAGGCCCCCCGCTGCTCCGACGGCGTGCTGCCCAGGCGGAGAAAGACCTCGTGGGGCTTGCATAGCGCGCTCTCCTTGCCTAGAGCATTCACCTGATAACTCGACCAGGGGTATTCAGCGGGATCGCTTGCCATGCCGGCCCGAACGGGATTGAGTTCGATATAGCGTTGGCAATGCAGCAAATACGACTCGGCATTGACGATAGATGACTTGAATCGCCCTTCCCACAATGTTCCGGAGCGTCGGTACGAATGATTGAAGTAGCGAACATATTGCCGCCCCAGGCTCTGCATCATTCTGGAAAGGCCATCAGGGGTGTGTGGTGTGGCCAGCAGATGGACATGGTTGGTCATGAACACCCATGCGTGGATTTCAACGCGATACTTCCCGGCGAACTGTCGCAGCCAATGTGCGTAGGCGGCGAAATCCTGCTCCGCCACAAAGCACACTTGGCGGTTATTGCCGCGCTGGATGACATGCTGCGGTGTGCCAGGCAGATCAATGCGCGGAAGACGAGCCACGTCTTCTTGCCTCCCGATTTTGAGTATTTGGGTCAGTCTACGCTTGGATGCCGCCAGTTTGAAGGGATGGGTAGGCCCTTGTGGCCTCACGGATGGTTACCCTGACTCCCATGATTCATGGCGCATCGCCGGCTTCGCCGAATACGGTCTGCCAGAGCGATTTGACGGCGGTGATTTCGGTTTCGAGTTCCGCTGCCGGTAGCCGGGCATGATCTGCGCCTTGCAATTTGACCTGATGCTGGCGCCGCCGCAGCTCCCTGTAGGCATCTGCCGCGCCGGTCGCGACGTCGAGTGGAATCAGGCCGAGTTTGCCGGCGATGTCGAGCAGGGCGATGTTGCCACGATTGGCGGTCAGTGCCGGATGCTCCGCGCTATGGGCCAGGATCAGGTATTGCACGGCGAACTCCACGTCCACCAGTCCCCCGGTATCGTGCTTCAGATCGAATTGAGCGGTCGTATTGAGGTGGCCGTCGTGCATCTTCTGACGCATCTCCAGGACCTCGGCACGCAGCTTCACGCGGTCGCGCGGCAGGCGCAGGATGGCGTCGCGGATGGCGTCGAACTTCTCGCCGACAGCAGCATCGCCGCAGGAGAAACGGGCACGGGTGATAGCCTGGTGTTCCCAGGTCCAGGCGTGGTGATGCTGGTAGTCGTCGAAGGCCTCAATCGAACTCACCAGCAGCCCGGAGGCGCCGTCCGGACGCAGACGGAGGTCGGTCTCGTACAGGATGCCGGCGCCGGTCATGGTGCTCATCCAGGTGTTCATGCGTTTGCCCAGACGTGCGTAGAGGTCCTGGACGTCCGGGTGCGGGTCGTCATAGAGGAACACGATGTCCAGATCCGAGGCGTAGCCGAGTTCCTTGCCGCCCAGCTTGCCGTAGGCGATCACGGCGAAGGCCGGGCGGCCGCGGTGCCTGCCCTTGAGGTCGGCCCAGACCAGTTCCATGGTCTGGCCAAGCAGCAGGTCGGCCAGGGCGGCGAGCTGGTCTGAAAGCCGTTCCACTGTCCACATTCCGGCCAGGTCCTGGGCCAGCAGACGGAAGGTTTCGCTCTGCTTGAAATGGCGCAGCTCGTCCATCTGGCGTTCGAGGTCGCCGTAGAAGGCGGTCAGCCGGGCCTTCAGTTCGTCCCGCGCCAGTGACCAGTCGGGTACCGTCATCAGGGCGCGCGGGTCGAGCAGTTCGTCGAGCAGGTGTGGCTGGCTGGTCAGGTATTGCGCGGCCCACGGACTGGCACTGACGATGCGGGCGACCTGGGTGAGCGTCTGGGGATATTCCCGCAACAGCAGCAGGTAGGGGGCACGACGGCTGATGGTCTCGAGCAGGGTCAGGATGCGGGTCAGGGTGTCGTCCGGGTTGGGCTGGCGGGCAGCGACCTCGATCAGGGGCGGCAGCAGCCCGTCCAGCGCGGTCTTGTTGACCGCCGGCAGCCCGGCATAACGGCTGCCGTTACGCATGGCCGACAGCCGTTCCAGCATGGCGGCGCTGTCGTCGTAGCCGAGGTCGTCGAGATGGGTACGGGCCGCTTCGGGCGGGAGGTTGAGCAGCCCGGCCAGCGGGTGGCTGGACTGGTCTTCCTGCGGCGCACCGAAGACCTGCTCGAACTGGCCCGAGACCTTGCGCCTGATGCCATTGAGATGGGCCTCGAAGCCTTCCCAATCGGCGTAGTCCATGGTTTGGGCGAGCAACAGGCGCTCTTCCGGTTCGTGAGGTAGCTGCTGGGTCTGGGCGTCATTGCGGTATTGCAAGCGATGCTCGATGTTGCGCAGGAAAACGTAGGCCGCTTCCAGTTCGGTGGCGACGGCTTCCGGCAACAGGTCCATGGCCGCAAGTTGGTGCAGGATGGCGAGTGTGGGCCGGATTTGCAGCGCAGGCGTCTTGCCCCCACGGATCAGCTGGAACACCTGGGCGATGAACTCGATTTCGCGGATGCCGCCGGGGCCGAGCTTCACGTTGTCGGTCTTGTCCTTCTTCGCTACTTCGCGACGGATCTGGGCGTGCAGGTCGCGCATGGCGGCGAAGGCTCCGAAATCGAGGTATTTGCGGAACACGAAGGGCTTGCGCAGGGCCTCCAGCTCGTCGTGCCGCTCGCCGGTCAGTGGTCGACCCTTGATCCAGGCGTAGCGCTCCCATTCCCTGGCCTGGGTGTAGAAATAGTCCTCCAGCATGGCGAAGCTGGACACCAGCGGGCCTTCGTCGCCATAGGGCCGCAGGCGCATGTCGACCCGAAACACGAAGCCGTCGTAGGTGGTCTCGCCGATGGCGCTGACCAGGCGGCGGCCGAGCCGGACGAAAAATTCGTGGCTGGACAGCTTGCGTGGTCCGGTCGTCTCGCCGTCCTCGGGATAGACGAAGATGGGGTCGACGTCGGATGAAACATTCAACTCGCGGCCACCCAGCTTGCCCATGCCGACCACGATCAGTTTCTGCGGGCGCCCCTGGCTGTCCAGTGGTTCGCCGTGGATGGCGGCCAGGTCCCGGTGATGCCAGTCGCAGGCGAAGCCGAAGGCGACCTCGGCCAGGTCGGTGCAGGTGCGGGTGACTTCGGTCAGGTCGGCCAGTCCGTTGAGGTCGCGCACGATGAGCAGGGCCATGACCCGCTGGCGCAGGTGCCGCAACTGCTGTTTAAGGCTGTCTTCGCTGTCGATCGGCGTTACAGTCAGAACATCCTGCATGGCCTGACGCGAAAAAGACGTGTGGCCGGCCTCGGTCAACCAGTCGCGAAGCGCGGGACTGGCGGCCAGCCGAGCCGTCAGATAGCGGCTGTAATCGGCGGCGCGGGCGATGTGCAGGTCGGGCTGAAATTCGATCATGACGTCAGGGCTATGTCAGGGAATTTGAAAATAATATGATTTTGTCCTAATTTCCTTCCTTTCTGCGGTTCCTTGGGTCTTCCTGGGGAGGAAGAAACCGGTTTTCACGCTTGGCCATCTGGCTTTTTGGAGATTTTTTGATGTCGAACTCGATCGAATCCGTCCTTCACGAGACCCGTGTATTTCCACCTTCCGATGCCTTTGTTGCCCAGGCTGCCATCTCGGGCATGGACGCCTACAAGGCGATGTGCGCCAAGGCTGAAGCCGACTACGAAGGTTTCTGGGCCGAACTGGCCCGTGACAATCTGGTCTGGAAGCAGCCCTTTACCAAAACTCTGGACGAGAGCAACGCGCCGTTTTACAAATGGTTCTCCGACGGCAAGCTGAACGCCAGCTACAACTGCCTGGACAAGAATGTCGAGGCGGGCCTGGGCGACAAGACCGCCATCATTTTCGAGGCCGACGGCGGCGAGGTCACCAGGGTCAGCTACCGGGAACTGCTCGGCCGGGTTAGCCGGTTTGCCAATGCGCTCAAGAACCGGGGCGTGAAAAAGGGTGACCGCGTGGTCATCTACCTGCCCATGTCGATCGAAGGTGTGGTCGCCATGCAGGCCTGTGCCCGGATCGGCGCCACCCACTCCGTGGTGTTCGGCGGCTTTTCCGCACACTCATTGCGCGACCGGATCGAGGATGCCGGCGCGGTCATGGTCATCACTGCCGACGAACAGAGTCGCGGCGGCCGCAACATCCCGCTCAAGCCTGCCGTCGACGAGGCCCTGACCCTGGGCGGTTGCGACACCATCAGGAACGTCATCGTCTACCAGCGCACCGGCGGCGCGACCAATTGGGTCGAAGGTCGCGACCTGTGGTGGCACGACGTGGTGGCCGGCCAGTCGGATGTCTGCGAACCCGAGTGGGTCGACGCCGAACATCCGCTGTTCCTGCTCTACACCTCAGGCTCAACCGGCAAGCCCAAGGGCGTCCAGCATTCCACCGGCGGCTATCTGCTGCACTCCATCCTGACCATGAAGTGGACCTTCGACATCAAGCCGTCGGATGTCTTCTGGTGTACTGCCGACATTGGCTGGATCACCGGCCATACCTACGTCACCTACGGCCCGCTCGCTTGCGGTGCCACCGAAGTCGTGTTCGAGGGCGTGCCCACCTATCCGGATGCCGGCCGATTCTGGCGCATGATCCAGGACCACAAGGTCAGCATCTTCTACACTGCGCCGACCGCCATCCGCTCCCTGATCAAGCTGGCCGGCGCCAATCCAGACCAGCACCCGAACAAGTACGACCTGTCCAGCCTGCGCCTGCTCGGCACCGTGGGCGAGCCGATCAACCCCGAGGCCTGGATGTGGTACCACACCGAGATCGGCGGCACCCGTTGCCCCATCGTCGATACCTGGTGGCAGACCGAGACCGGCGGCCACATGATCACCCCGCTGCCTGGCGTCACGCCCACCGTGCCCGGCTCCTGCACCCTGCCGCTGCCCGGCATCATGGCCGCCATCGTCGACGAGACCGGCCATGATGTGGAATGGGGCAAGGGCGGCCTGCTGGTCGTGAAGAAGCCCTGGCCATCGATGATCCGCACCATCTGGGGCGATCCGGAGCGCTACAAGAAGTCCTATTTCCCGGAAGACCTGGGCGGCAAGCTCTACCTGGCCGGTGACGGCTCGGTGCGCGATCCGCACACCGGCTACTTCACCATCATGGGCCGCATCGACGACGTGCTGAATGTCTCCGGCCATCGGCTCGGCACCATGGAGATCGAATCCGCCCTGGTTGCCAACCCGATGGTCGCCGAGGCTGCGGTGGTCGGCCGTCCGCACGACGTCAAGGGCGAGTCGGTTGTCGCCTATGTGGTACTGAAACGGGCCCGGCCGACTGGCGACGAGGCCAAGGAAATCGTCAAGCAACTGCGCGACTGGGTCGGGCACGAGATCGGTCCCATCGCCAAGCCTGACGAGATACGCTTCGGCGACAACCTGCCCAAGACCCGCTCCGGCAAGATCATGCGCCGTCTGCTGCGTGCGCTGGCCAA
>JARLJM010000075.1 GCA_031291185.1 Parasulfuritortus sp.
AGATGGCGTTGGTGGCAGCGATCTTGCCGAACACGAAGGGGTCGTCGACGATGGGCATGAAGAAGTCGGTGGTGGCGACGATGGCCTGTTCATCGTTCAGCTGCCACACCGCCGCGTCGTCGCTCGACTCGGTGCCGACCATCAGGTCGGGAAAAATCCCCTTGGCGAACGGCGAGTCGGCGAGGATCTGCTCCAGAACCGCGGGGGCGATCTTGCAGCCGCAGCCGCCGCCGTGGGAAAGATGGGTCAAACGCAGGGGAGGATTCAGGATGGGTTCGGACATCATGGACTACCTGTTAGGCGAATGGACCGATTTTACCTCGCCCGACGGCCCAACCCGAACGCGGCCAGCAGACTGACTGCGGCCAGCACCAGGAACGCGCGATTGCCCCAGCGGACGTAGGGTGTCGCCCCGGTCATGCCCCATGCCTCGCTGTTGAGGATGCCGGTGGTGAACGGGGCCAGGCGGGCAACCACCACGCCCTTTTCATTCAGCACGGCGGTAATGCCGGTGTTGTTGTCCTTGAGCCACCAGCGCCCGGTTTCCAGCGCCCGCATCTGGGCGATCTGCAGATGCTGCCAGGGCGCGAAGGAGTCGCCGAACCAGGCATCGTTGCTGACGTTGGCCATCAGCGTCGCCTGCGGCAGGGCATCGATCAGTTCTTCGCCGAACACGTCCTCGTAGCAGACATTCATCGCCACCCGCTGGCCAGCCACGTTCAGCGGCGGCTGATCCGGCTTGCCCCGGCTGAAGTCCGACAGCGGCACCTTCATGGCATCGACCAGCCATCTGAAGCCAAACGGAACAAATTCGCCGAACGGCACCAGATGCACCTTGCGGTAGGTTTGAGTGGGCGACACGCCGGTCGACACCACGCTGTTGTAATAGCGGCCATCCGCATCCTGATCCGGCACGCCGAAAAGCAGATCGCCGCCCTGCGCCACGGCATGATCCTTCAAGTGCTGCAGATAGTCCGGCGCCAGTTCGGCGCGAAACAACGGCAACGCCGTCTCCGGCAGCACGGTCAGCCGCGACTCGCTATCCGCGACCAGCTTCGCATAGAGACTCAGGGTCGCGGCCAACGCCTCCGGGCGAAACTTCAGGTCCTGCGGAATGTTGCCCTGGAGCAGGCTGACGCTGAGCGGCTTGCCGACCGGTCGGGTCCACTCCACTTTCTGCAAGCCCAGACCCGCGGCCCAGATCGCCACCACCAGCGCCATAGGCCAGACCCGCCAGCGGGCGATGCCCACCGCAGTCATGGCCGCCAGCCAGGACACGCCGTAGATACCCAGGATGGGTGCGTAGCCGGACAGCGGCCCGTAGGGCACCTGGGAGTAACCCAGCGCCTGCCATGGCAAGCCGGTGAACACCCAGCCTCGCAGCCACTCGGCCAGTGCCCACAACGCCGGAAACCAGAACAGGGCATGCACGCCTCCAGCCATCGGCCTGCGCACCGCCAGCCCGCAGGCCAGCGCGGGAAAGACGGCGAGCACCGATGCGAACAGGAAGGTCGCCAGTCCAGCCAGCGGAAGACTCATTTCGCCTACATCGTGCATGCTGATGTAGACCCAGGACACGCTAGCCAGGAACCAGCCCAGGCCGAAGGCAAAGCCGCGCAGAAACCCGTCACGCGGCGACCGGCCGTTCAGGCCTCGGTAAAACAGGGCGAGCGCCAGTATCGGGATGGGAAAGAGATAGAACGGCGCGAAGCCGAAGACCGTGGCACCGCCCAGCAACGCGGGGAAAGCCCAGGTCGAAATGAATGTGCGCAGGTCGGTTTTTTTCATGGCCGGCGGATGATGCCCAATCCAGCCGGATCGCGCCATCGTTTGCTGGTTACGCACCCAAAATGTGCACAAATTTTCAGCAAATTATCTTTCGTATCGACTCCCTTGGGGGTAGAATTCGCCCCCTCCCCAAACCACAAGAGCCGTATGCGCATCGGGCCTCATATTCTCCGGAACAATCTGATCGTCGCGCCCATGGCGGGCGTTACCGATCGTCCGTTCCGTCAGCTCTGCAAGCGCATGGGCGCGGGCATGGCGGTCTCGGAGATGGTGACCTCGAATTCGCTGCTCTACGGCTCGGAAAAGACCAGACGGCGCGCCAACCACGAAGGCGAAGTGGCCCCGATCAGCGTCCAGATCGCCGGTGCCGATCCCGCAATGATGGCCCTCGCAGCCCGGCACAACGTCGACAACGGCGCGCAGATCATCGACATCAACATGGGCTGCCCGGCCAAAAAGGTATGCAACGTGATGGCCGGCTCGGCCCTGCTCCAGAACGAGCCCCTGGTCGGCCGCATTCTGGAGGCCGTGGTCAAGGCCGTACCGGAAGTCCCGGTCACCCTGAAGACGCGCACCGGCTGGGACAAGGCGAGCAAGAACACCCTGGCCGTCTTGAAAATCGCGCAGGAATCCGGCATCCAGGCCCTGGCCCTGCATGGCCGCACCCGCGCCTGTGGCTATACCGGCTCGGCCGAGTACGACACGGTCAGGGCGGTGAAGGCCGAGGCCCGCATCCCGATCATCGCCAATGGCGACATCACCACGCCGGAAAAGGCGAAATTCGTGCTGGAGCACACCGGCGCCGACGCCATCATGATCGGCCGCGCCGCAATGGGCCGGCCCTGGCTGTTCCGCGAGATCGCGCACTATCTGGCCACCGGAGAACACCTGCCGACGCCGGACGTGGCTGAAATCCACCAGATCCTGCTGGAACATTTGGCTGATCTCTATAGTTTCTACGGGGAATACACTGGCGTCCGCATGGCCCGCAAGCATATCTCCTGGTACACCAAGGGCCTGGCCGATTCGGCCGGGTTCCGGCATGCCATGAACCAACTGGAAACCACGCGCGAACAACTGGAAGCGGCCAACACCTTTTTTCTGCACGCAGCAGAACGCAGCAGGAAACTGGTGTATCTGAACGAAGCAGATCTGGCACGGGAGGCGGCCTGACCCAGCCAAAACAATTCAGGGCTGGCCGCGAATGCATACATACAAGGGGAAAACAAGAATGACCATGGTAGACGAAAGCGAACTGACCGTTTGCGTCAAAAAAGTATTGAACCAGTATTTCAAGGATCTGGACGGCGAGCTCGCGGCCAATGTTTATGACATGGTGATTCTGTGCGTCGAGAAACCGGTCCTCCGCATCGTGCTCGACAAGGCCGGCAACAACCAGAGCCGCGCCGCCGAGATTCTGGGCATCAACCGCAACACCCTGCGCAAGAAGATGCTGCAGCACGGCATCAAATAACCGACCCGAATTCCATTTACATTCCCTGGCTCTCAAAATGATCAAACGCGCCCTACTCTCCGTTTCCGACAAGACCGGTCTTCTCG
This sequence comes from Parasulfuritortus sp., assembly GCA_031291185.1. Taxonomy (GTDB): domain Bacteria; phylum Pseudomonadota; class Gammaproteobacteria; order Burkholderiales; family Thiobacillaceae; genus Parasulfuritortus. The sequence continues at coordinate 3,349 of JARLJM010000075.1, forward strand.
ACTTCGCCCGCGCGCTCAGCGCACAGGGCGTCGAACTGCTGTCCACCGGCGGCACCGCCAAAGCTATCCGCGACGCAGGCATTCCGGTCATCGAAGTCGCCGACTACACCGGCTTCCCGGAGATGCTCGACGGAAGAGTAAAAACGCTGCATCCCAAGATCCACGGCGGCATCCTCGGCCGACGCGACCTGCCCGAGCACATCGCCGCCATGTCCGCCCATGGCATCGGCAACATCGACCTGGTCTGCGTCAACCTGTACCCCTTCGTCACCACGGTATCCAAGCCCGGCTGCACACTGGAAGACGCCATCGAGAACATCGACATCGGCGGCCCGGCCATGGTCCGCTCCTCGGCCAAGAACCACGCCTTCGTCACCATCGTCACCGACCCGGCCGACTACGCCAAGGTGGTCGACGAGATGAAGGCCAACAGTGGCACGGTCACCGACAAGACCCGCTTCTCGCTCGCCATCAAGGCCTTCGAGCACACCGCCGCCTATGACGGCGCCATCGCCAACCATTTCGGCAAGCTGGTCGAAGAATCCGGGTTCCCGCGCACCATCAACCTGCAGTTCAACAAGCAGCAGGGCATGCGCTACGGCGAGAACCCGCACCAGAACGCCGCCTTCTATGTCGAGGCCGGCGCCAAGGAGGCCAGCATCGCCACCGCCAGACAACTGCAGGGCAAGGAACTTTCGTACAACAACATCGGCGACGCCGATGCCGCGCTGGAATGCATCAAGCAGTTCGACACGGCCCCGGCCTGCGTCATCGTCAAGCACGCCAACCCGTGCGGCGTCGCCTACGGCGCCAACCTGCTGGAAGCCTACGACCGCGCCTACAAGACCGACCCCGAGTCAGCCTTCGGCGGCATCATCGCCTTCAACGGCGAGCTGGACGGTGCCACCGCGCAAGCCATCGTCGACCGCCAGTTCGTCGAAGTGATCATCGCTCCGAAGGTGTCGCAGGCCGCGATCGACATCTGCGCCGCCAAGAAGAACGTCCGCCTGCTCGAATGCGGGCAGTGGCCGGCCGAGCCGGGCCAGCGCCTGGACTTCAAGCGCGTCAATGGCGGCTTGCTGGTGCAGGATGCCGATCTGGCCCTGACCAATGAAATCAAGGTGGTCACCAAGCGTGCGCCCACCGAGGCCGAGATGCGCGACCTGCTGTTCGCCTGGCGCGTTGCCAAGTATGTGAAGTCGAACGCCATCGTCTACGCCAGGGACAACATGACCATCGGCGTCGGCGCCGGCCAGATGAGCCGGGTCAACTCGGCCCGGATCGCCGCCATCAAGGCCGAGCACGCCGGCCTGGTGGTGCCCGGTTCGGTGATGGCCTCGGACGCCTTCTTCCCGTTCCGCGACGGCATCGACAACGCCGCCCAGGCCGGCATCGTCGCCGTGATCCAGCCGGGCGGCTCGATGCGCGACGAGGAAGTCATCGCCGCCGCCGACGAACACGGCATGGCCATGGTCTTCACCGGCATGCGGCACTTCAGGCACTGAGATCATGAAGCTGCTTGTCATCGGTTCCGGCGGCCGCGAGCACGCCCTGGCCTGGAAGCTGGCGCAGAGCCCGCGCATCCAGAAGATCTACGTCGCCCCGGGCAATGGCGGCACGGCGCGCGAGGACGGTCTGGAAAACGTCAATCTGACGGCCATCCCGGATCTGATCGAATTCGCGAAGAAGGAAGGCATCGCCTTCACCGTGGTCGGCCCGGAAGCGCCCCTGGCGGCTGGTATCGTCGATGCCTTCCGCGCGGCCGGGCTGAAGATATTCGGCCCGGTCCAGGCGGCCGCGCAACTCGAATCGTCCAAGGATTTCGCCAAGGCCTTCATGGTTCGGCACCACATTCCCACCGCGAAATACCAGACCTTCACCGAGGCAGGCACGGCGCATGCCTACATCGACCAGGAAGGTGCGCCGATCGTGATCAAGGCCGACGGCCTGGCCGCCGGCAAGGGTGTCGTGGTCGCGACCAGCAAGGAAGAAGCCCACGCCGCCGTCGACATGATGCTGGCTGGCAATGCCTTCGGCGAAGCCGGTGCGAGGGTGGTGATCGAGGAATGCCTGCAGGGCGAAGAGGCCAGTTTCATCGTCATGGTCGACGGAACGCACATCCTGCCGATGGCCACCAGCCAGGACCACAAGCGTCTGCTGGACCGCGACCAGGGTCCCAACACCGGCGGCATGGGCGCCTATTCGCCGGCACCCGTGGTCACGCCGGAACTGCATGCCCGCATCGTGCGCGAGGTGATCCGTCCGGTGGTTCAGGGAATGAAGCAGGAAGGCACGCCGTACACCGGCTTCCTCTACGCCGGCGTGATGATCACGCCGGAAGGCAAGATCGGCGTACTGGAATTCAACTGCCGCTTCGGCGATCCGGAAACCCAGCCCATCATGCTGCGCCTGAAGAGCGACTTTACCGTGCTGGTTGAGGCCGCCATCGACGGCCGGCTGGACCAGGTCGAGGCCGAATGGGATCGCCGGGTTGCGCTTGGCGTGGTGCTCGCCGCCGGCGGTTATCCGGACTCGCCCCGCAAGGGCGATGCCATCACCGGACTGGGACTCAAGGGCGATGACTTCCATGTCTTCCACGCAGGCACAAGCATCAAGGACGATCAGGTCATCACCAGCGGCGGCCGGGTGCTTTGCGTAACCGCGCTGGGCGACACCGTGAAGATCGCCCAGAGTCGTGCCTACGAAGTGGCCGAACAGATCGATTTCACCGGCCGCCAGATGCGCCGCGACATCGGCTGGCGGGCCATTCAGCGCAAGAAACCCTGATCGGTCAGGGTCAAACGGTGACCCCGCTACCCGATATTGCCGCACTGCGCCGCCACCTCGCCGCAGGCGGCGTCATCGCCTACCCCACCGAATCCTGCTACGGCCTCGGCTGCGACCCGTGCAATGCACGGGCCGCAGCCACCATCCTCCGCCTCAAGGGCCGCCCGAAGGCCAAGGGACTGATCCTGATCGGCAGCACGCCGACACAGTTCTCGTCCTTCCTGGCCGGACCACCCACCGCCTGGCCACAATACTGGCCCGGGCCGACCACCCTGCTGCTCTCCGCCGCGCCGCATTGTCCGCGCTGGCTGACCGGCCGGCACCGCAAGCTTGCCGTCCGGGTCACCGCCCATGCCGAGGCCGCACGCCTGTGCCATGCGCTCGGTATGGCCCTGGTGTCGACCAGTGCCAATCGTTCCGGCCTGCGCATGTTGCGCACAGCGGCCGAATGCCGTGCGCAGTTCGGCAAGGATGTCTGGGTGCTGGACGGACGTATCGGTGCACGCCGGCGGCCGTCCACCATCATCGACCCGGCCAGCGGCGACTTGCTGCGCGCCTGACAAAACCGACATGGATGCCACGGCCGTTCCATTCGCCAGACTCATAGGCCTGCGCAGGAATGCAACGGGGCAGCTGGAACTGCCATTCTCGGCAGTCGTCCACAACCACCTCGGCACCGTCCATGCCAGCGCCCAGATCGCCCTGGCCGAAACAGCCAGCGGCGATCTGCTGGTTCATCTGTTTCCGGAATGGGTGGGCAAGGTCGCCCCCATCGTGCGCGAGGCCCGCGCAAAATTCCGCAAACCGGCAACCGGCACCCTGACTGCCCACCCGGCCATTGCGGACGAGCTTGCTGGCCAGTTCAGGGAACAGATGGACAAGAAGGGACACGCCTCGCTCACCATCGAAGTGGAACTGCTCAACAGGGAAGGCGAAGTGACCTGCCGCGCTGCCTTCGACTGGTCCATCCAGCGCATCGACAACCGGGCAGGCTGATCCGGTCCGTTGCGGAACGGGTCAGCCAGCGATCGATCAGAACTTGTAATTCAGGCTGGTGTAGAACGTGCGCCCCATGCCAGGCACGGCGACACCCCAGGGGATACCGTTGATCGACATGGTTTTGCCCTGGCCGGCATAAGCGCCGCCGAGCGGTAGCGAATAGGCCTTGTCGAACAGGTTTTCTATACCGACATCCAGACGAGCCTGCTTCCATTCATAGCTGCTGCGCAGATTGAACAGGCTGTAACCCCCGGTCTGAATCTCGTTTCTGACTTTCGAGACATCGTGTTTGCCGGCTACGAACTGGGCCTCGACGGTATTGGTCCAGTTGCCCAGCCGTTGCGCCACGGCCAGCTTCGCGTTCAGCGGCATGATGTTGTAGAGGTTGTCGCCAGTGGTCCGGTTCTCGCCCTTGACGTAACTCAATACGCCGGTGGCGGTGAAATTACCGTAGCCGGGCGTACTCGCCAGCAGGTAATTGCCGGATACATCCATGCCGTAAAGCTGGGCGGACTGGTTGACGTATTGGAGTACGTTGAACTTGTTCGCCGTACACGTCGTGCCGGGCAGACACTGGGCATCGATGTAATCCTGGATATAAGTGTAGTACGGCGTGACCTTCAGGCCCCATTGTTCCCTGGCGGCGTCATGCCAGTCGGCGGTTGCGCTCAACGTATGCGCCACTTCCGGTTTCAGGTTGAGGTTGCCGACATACCCGTTGCCGTCGCCGACGAAGTTGTTCATCACCGCAGCCATCGACCAGGTCGACCAGGTGTAGCGTTCATACAGGTTGGGCGAACGGGTCTTCTGGGCATAGCCGAATTCGTATGTCCCGTTTGCATTTGGCGTATAGCGCGCCAGTGCGGTCAGATCCCAGTTCTGGTCGGTCTTGCCGTGCCCCTTGGCGTTGAATGCGTTCATGTCGGCATACTGGTTACCCATGGCGCCGGAGGCGGTGTTGTAGCCGCGCACGTTGCCGGTATCCATCTCCACCGTCTCATGACGCAGCCCCAGCAGGCTGGTCCACTGCGGAGTGAAGCGCGCCTCCCACTCACCGAACAGGGCATAGCGGTCGCGCTGGCCATCATTGATGTTCCAGAAGGTGCCCGGCCACATGCCGGCACCGGAGGGTGCCCACCAATCGTCCAGACGATAGGACTGGTATTCGCCGCCTACCCGCAAGGTATCGCGCTCGGACAACAGAATGTCGCCCTTGACCGAAGCGCCCGTGGTTTTGCCCTCGGTATCCATCGGCATGCCCGCCGCGCAGGTCGACCCGATCGGCGAGCACGGGCTGCCGTCAACTCCCGACCCGGACGCGCTCCCGTACCAGTACCGCTTGTCATCGCCAAAGTCCATCTGGTGGCGAGTTTCCTCGTGGTAGGCGCGCGCCTTCAAGACACCCCACCGATATTGACCGGTGTAGCCCAGATCGACCTGATCGCTGTCGTTTCCGGTCATGTCCATGCGCTGGTTCGGGAAGTTCTCGAAGGGAATGTTCTGATGCGTGTATTTCAGGTCGAACAGGTGGTTGTCGCTGCGTAACGCGATATCGAGCGCCTGGTTGGTCGACTTGTAGGCAGTCGATCCGACTTCATCGAGCGGCAGCGCATGTCCCGGGCGGCCGGTAGCCGTAGCGGCCTTGAAATTTTCTCCTGCCACGTAGTTGTCGGACTGTGCGGTCGAGCCGGTATAGGTCACGCTCAGTTTCTCGCTGGCGAGCGTCACCCTGGCATTGGCACCGATCGCATCGCCATTGCTGCGGTAAAAGGCGCCAAGCTCGCCTGTGGTCAGCCTACCCGTGCCGGACTGGGCGAATTGGGGTTTGGCTGATTCCACGACAATGCTGCCGCCGATGCTGTCGCCGCCAACACTGACCGGCGTGATGCCGGAATAGACTTTTATGTCGCCGACGCCTGTCGGATCGATATAGGACAGGGCCGGATTCATGTGGTTGGGACAGGCCGCAATAAGGTCCATGCCATCCACCTGGACACGCAGGCGGTCGTCTGCCAGACCGTGAATCACCGGCAGGCTGGAAACCCCGCCGGCGCCATAGAGGCTGACGCCAGGGATGTCGCGCAGCAGGCTGGCCGTGTCGCTGGTTGATGATCGCAGAGGTGCAAGCACATCCTCGCCAATTGACGCTCCAGGGAACCGGGAAGCCTGGCTTGGCGCGGTCACCACCACGTCACCCAGGTTGTATACCCCATCCTGACCCCACGCCGTTCCGGCCATGGCGACCAGAATCAAAGCAACAGACCGCCGCATCACGAATTTCCTGCTCACTTTATTTATCCCCTTGTCGCGCCAATAAAAAACCCCCTCGCGGGGGTTAAAACGTGAGGCAAACCTGTAAATTCACCCTCGTTGGAAGCGAGTCGAATGGTAATGACAGAGTGAGCGGCCAGAAATGTGACAAATTGTCGCAGTCCGGTTTTGTAAAAAAACTGCACCCCCCATTCCCGCGGGAGGTGCAGAAACATACGGGGGAGACCGTATGGAAGCGGAGCGAACTTTAGCGTGTGCCTCGGCACCCCGGAATAGGGCAAATTGCCGCGCGACAATTTGTCACCCGAACCGGACTGAACCGCCACATTCAAGGCGAATCCCGTGCCAGCTGCGATAGAATGCGACAAACGAAACACGATGAAAAAATGGATACCAACAGGGTCAAGGAATTCCTGCTTGAACTTCAGGAACTGATTGTCGAACGGCTGGAACAGGTCGATGGCGCAAGCTTCCGTCGCGACGAATGGCTGCGGCCGCAGGGTGGCGGCGGCCTCACCCGGCTGATCGAGGACGGCAACGTACTGGAACGGGGTGGAGTCAACTTCTCCCATGTCACGGGCGACAAGCTGCCACCCTCCGCCACTGCACACCGGCCCGAACTGGCCGGCCGGCACTGGGAGGCGATGGGCGTCTCGCTGGTGATGCATCCGCGCAACCCTTATGCCCCGACGACGCACATGAACGTGCGTTTCTTCGTCGCCGAGAAAGACGGCGAGGCCCCGGTCTGGTGGTTTGGCGGCGGGATGGACATGACGCCTTACTACGGTTTCGAGGAGGACGCCGAACACTTCCATGACGTCTGTCGCCGTTCGCTGCTGCCGTTCGGCGACGACTACTATCCCCGCTTCAAGAAGTGGTGCGACGACTATTTCTTCCTCAAGCACCGCAATGAGCCGCGCGGCATTGGCGGCATTTTCTTCGACGACCTGAACGACCGTGGCTTCGAGCATTGTTTCAATCTGGTCGAAAGTGTGGGCGACCATTTCCTGTCGGCCTATGTCCCCATTCTGGAGCGGCGCACGAACCTGCCTTATGGCGAGCGTGAACGGGACTTTCAGGCCTATCGCCGGGGGCGCTACGTCGAGTTCAACCTGGTCTGGGACCGGGGCACGCTGTTCGGCCTGCAATCCGGCGGGCGTACCGAGTCCATCCTCATGTCCATGCCGCCCATCGTGAAGTGGCGCTACGACTGGCAGCCCGAGCCGGGCACCGAGGAGGCCCGGCTCTACACGGACTTCCTGAAACCACGCGACTGGCTCCAGGACTGATCCTGTAATGACACGTCGCAATGCTTACTGGCTGGTGTTCGGCCTGGCCTTTCTCGGTGCGGCGCTGATTGCGGCCTATGAGCTTATCGCCTCGCCGCTCCAGGCCATGTTTCTGGCCGACTATGCCAAACGACTGAACTATCACGATGGGAACGGCCCCAGCGATCGCATCCGCTTTCCGAAGTTCGGCCCGCACGACATCCGCTTTGGCTACAGCCTGCTACCGGATTTCACGAAAAACCTGGCAAAGGCCAATTTCGCGGTCGTCCGCCAGGCGCGCATTTCGCCGGAAATGGCCAACCTGGACAAATTCGGCCTGTTCCTGCCCTACCGGGAAAAGGACACCGCCGGATTGACCCTGGAAGACTGCTCCGGCGCACCCTATTACCGGTTCCGCCAGCCACGACGCACCTATCCTGATTTCGCCGCGGTCCCGCCCATGGTCGCCAATACCCTCCTGTTCATCGAGAACCGCGAACTGCTCGACCCCAACCACCCGCAACGCAACCCGGCGGTGGAGTGGGACCGCCTCGGCGAGGCGGTCCTGGAAAAGATGGTCCAGGTCGTACAGCCAGGCCATCATGTGCCGGGTGGGTCGACGCTGGCCACCCAGCTGGAAAAATACCGCCATGCCAACGGCGGGCTGACCCTGACCCCTGGCGACAAACTGCGCCAGATGGCCTCGGCCTCGGTCCGTGCCTATCTGGATGGCCCCAACACCCGCGTCACCCGTCGCCGCATCGTGCTGGACTACCTGAACACCGTGCCGCTCTCAGCCGCACCCGGTTTCGGCGAGGTCGACGGACTGGCCGACGGCCTGTCCGCCTGGTTCGGACTGGACTTCGACCGGGTCAATCAACTGCTGGCCAAGCCCAGACCGACTGCCGAGGCTGCCCGCGCTTACAAGCACGTGCTCGCCTTGCTGATCTCCCAGCGCAAACCATCCTGGTATCTGATCACCGGCCGCAACCAGCTGGATCAGCAGGCCAATGTCCACCTCGGGCTGCTGGCCCAGGCCGGAATCATCACGCCCGCCTTCCGGGACCTCGCCCGCAAGCAACACATCGAATTCCGGGATACGCGGATACCGCTCGGCGACACCAGCTTCACCAAGCAAAAGGCCGTCTCCGCCGCGCGCAACGAACTGTCCGCGATACTCGGGGTCGATCGACTTTATGACCTGGACCGGCTCGACCTGACCGTGACCACCTCGCTGCATGCAGCCACCCAGCAGGACGTGACCCAGTTCCTGGCGACCCTGAAAGACCCCGCAGCTGCCCAGTCCGCCGGCCTCTATGCCCACCGCCTGCTCAGTCCGGGAGACGACCTGAGCAAGATCATCTACAGCTTCACCCTGTACGAGCGCACGGCCGACGGCTCCGCCCTGCGGGTTCAGGCCGACAGCCTGAACCAGCCCTTCGACATCAACCAGGGTGCCAAGCTGGGCATGGGATCGTCGGCTAAGCTGCGAACCCTGGTCACTTATCTCGAAATCATTACCGAACTGCACGACCAGTACGGAAAGCTCGACCGGAAAGCGCTGGATCAGGTCCAGGTTCCACCCAAGGACGTCCTGACCCAATGGGCGCTGGACTACCTGCGCGCCACGCCCGACCGGGACCTGAGCAACATGCTGCGCGCCGCCATGGACCGGCGCTATTCGGCCAGTACCGCGGAAGGCTTCTTCACCGGCGGCGGCCTGCATCACTTCGTCAACTTCGAAAAATGGGAAGACGGCGAGGTCATGGACCTGTGGGAAGCCGCTCGCCTCTCGGTCAACCTGCCCTTCATCCGACTGATGCGGGACATCGTGCATCACTTCATGTATCGCGCCCCCGGCACCGCCGCCCATATTCTGGAAGATGCCGAGGACCCGCGCCGACAGACCTATCTGCTCAAGTTTGCCGACAAGGAAGGCAAGACCTTCCTGCTCCAGTTCTACAAGAAGTACCGCGGCCTCAACCCTGACCAGGTCACCGAGCTGTTCTTCAGCCACATGACGCCCTACCCCAGGCGACTGGCCGCCGTACTCCGCTATCTGGAGCCCGACGCCGATCTGGCCACCTTCACCCGGCTGATGAAATCGCGTCTGGACACGCCGGACAGCTACAGCGACAACGACTTCGCCGAGCTGTACGCCGCCTACGCACCCGGCAAGTTCAACCTGGCGGACCGGGCCTACGTCGCCCAGACCCACCCGCTGGAGCTCTGGCTGGTGACCTACCTGCGCCAGCACCCCCAGGCACACTGGGACGAACTGGTCCAGGCCAGCACCCAGGCACGGATCGACGGCTATGACTGGCTGTTCAAGACCAGCCGCAAGAACGCCCAGGACATCCGCATCCAGTCGCTGCTCGAAATAGAGGCCTTCCAGGAAATCTTCCGGCGCTGGCAGCGGCTCGGCTACCCCTTCTCCAGCCTGGTCCCGTCCTATGCCACCGCCATCGGCTCCTCGGCCGACCGACCGGCCGCACTGGCCGACCTGATGGGCATCGTCCTCAATGATGGCATCAAGCAGTCCTCCGCCACCTTCAGGCGGCTCGATTTCGCCGCCGGCACGCCCTATCACACCGTCTTCGCCCACACCGACTCGGTGCCCAAGCAGCTGTTCGCGCCTGAAATAGCCCAGGTGGTCCGCGAGGCCCTGGTCAACGTGGTCACCGGGGGCACCGCTACCCGAATCAACGGCGCCTTCGTCACCCAGCGCGGCAAGCTGGTCATCGGCGGCAAGACCGGCACCGGCGACAACCGTTTCGACACCTTTGCGTCCAACGGCGCCATACTGGAATCGCGCGTCGTCAACCGGGTCGCCACCTTCGTGTTCTTCATCGGCCGTCATTTCTACGGCGTCATCACTGCCTACGTCCCCGGCGAGGCGGCAGGCAACTACAAGTTCACCAGCGCCCTGCCGGTCCAGGTCCTCAAGGCCATGGCGCCGATCCTGCAACCCCTGGTGGCGGCGGGCGAAAGCCGTTCCCTCGGCTGGAAGGAAGACCTCGCCGACTTCGAGGCCGACAACATACCGGTGCCCCCCGCCGCACCCCAGACCACGACGGGGCCAAATCCGCCCGCACCAGCATCGACGACCTTCCACTACGATTTCAGGCCGCTGCATCGACATGCCCGCGAAGTGACCGATGACGCGACGGATACCGACCCCTTACCGCTCAAATCCACGCGCAAACTGACTCCGGGCGATATCGACATGCCCGCTCCACCGCCACCGGCACCTGCAGCGCCGCCAACCCCGGCCGGCCCCACGCCACCGCCGAAAAAGACGCAGGTCGACAAGTTCGACCCCGCGCTTTCGGTCCCGGGCGAAGGCTACCGCCTCATCAACTGAGAGCGGCCTACGCCCCGCCCCGCCTTCGCGGTACAATGCGTGCCCGATTAGTCTAGTGATTTCAAGCGGATGCTGCTCCCCATCCATTGCCCAGTTCGACCCCGGCGCCGCGCGTAAGGACCATGAAACAGGTTCTGTTCGCCTGCGGCGTCAACCACCATACCGCCCCGGTTGCGATCCGTGAGCGCATGGCCTTTCCTGCCGACATCCTGCCGCGCGCCCTGAGCGCCGTGACCGATCACGGCGTGGCGCGCGAAGTCGCCATCCTGTCCACCTGCAACCGCACCGAGCTTTACTGCAATACGGCCGAGCCCGAGGGGGTGGTGGAATGGATGGCCGACTTCCACAGCCTGAAGCCTCAGGACGTCCGTCCCTACCTCTATCTGCTGCCTCAGGACCAGGCGGTCAAGCACGCCTTCCGGGTCGCTTCGGGCCTCGATTCCATGGTCCTGGGCGAGACCCAGATCCTGGGCCAGATGAAACAGGCCGCCGAGTCGGCGCAGGAAGCCGGCACGCTCGGACTGCTGCTGAATAAATTATTCCAGCGCACCTTTTCGGTCGCCAAGGAAGTCCGCACCGCCACCGAGATCGGCGCCAGCACCGTGTCGATGTCGGCTGCGGCGGTCACCCTGGCCGAACGCATCTTTGCCTCGATCAGCGAACAATCGGTGCTGTTCATCGGCGCCGGCGAGATGATCGACCTGGTCGCCACCCACTTCGCCGCCCGCAAGCCGCGCCGGATCATGGTGGTCAACCGCACGGTCGAACGGGCCCGCGAAGTGGCCGCCAAATTCGGCGGCGATGCGGCCGCGCTGACCAGCCTGCCTGAAGTCCTGCATGAATTCGACATCGTGGTCACCTCGACCGCCAGCCCGCTGCCCATCGTCGGCCTGGGCCTGGTCGAACGCGCCCTGAAGGCCCGCAAGCACCGTCCCATGTTCATGGTCGACCTGGCCGTGCCGCGCGATGTCGAGGCCGAAGTCGGCGCACTCAACGATGTCTTCCTCTATACCGTCGACGACCTCGGCCAGGTGGTCCAGGCCGGCCACGACGCCCGAAGCAGCAAGGTGGAGCAGGCCGAGGCCATCGTCAGCGCCAGCGTCCACGAGTTCATGCACTGGCTCGACACCCGCAAGGCAGTGCCCACCCTGCGCGCCCTGCGCGACCATGCCGAGCGCCTGCGCCGGACCGAGATGGAAAAGGCCCACCGGCGGCTGGCCAAGGGCGACGACCCGCAGGCCGTCCTGGAAGCCATGAGCCAGGGTCTGATGAACAAGCTGCTGCACGACCCCAGCCACGCGCTCAACCAGGCCGAGGGCGACGACCGCGACGAACTGCAGCAGCTGATCGCCCGGCTGTACAACCTCCATAACGATTAGCCGTGGAGAGGAGAGGCGCTTATGCCTTCTCCTCCTTCCCTGCCCATGCAACCGACCCTGCTCAGCAAACTCGACCAACTCGACCAGCGCCTTGAAGAACTGAACCGCTTCCTGGCCAGCGCCGAGGCCACGGCCGACATGGACCAGTACCGCAAGCTCAACCGGGAACACGCCGAGATCGAACCGGTGGTGCAGCGCTATCGCGCCTATCGCCAGACCGAGGCCGATCTCGCCTCCGCGCGCGAGATGCTGACTGACCCGGAAATGAAGGAACTGGCCGAGGCCGAACTTGAAGACGGCAAAGCCCGCCAAGCCGAACTTGAAGCCGAACTGCAAGTCCTGCTGTTGCCGCGCGACCCGAACGACGAGCGCAACCTGTTCCTGGAAATCCGCGCCGGAACCGGCGGCAACGAATCCGCGCTGTTCGCCGGCGCGCTGTTCCGGATGTATGCCCGCTACGCCGAACGCCAGCGCTGGAAACTGGAAATCATGTCGGAAAGCCCGGGGGAAGTCGGCGGCTACAAGGAAATCATCTGCCGCATCATCGGCCAGGGCGCCTATTCGAAGCTCAAGTTCGAATCGGGCGGCCACCGGGTCCAGCGCGTGCCGGAAACCGAATCGCAAGGCCGTATCCACACCTCGGCCTGCACCGTCGCCGTCATGCCAGAGGCCGACGAACTGGAGGAGATCAACATCAACCCCGCCGACCTGCGCATCGACACCTTCCGTGCCTCCGGCGCGGGGGGGCAGCACATCAACAAGACTGACTCGGCGGTGCGCCTCACCCACCTGCCCAGCGGGCTGGTGGTGGAATGCCAGGACGGCCGTTCGCAGCACCAGAACAAGGCCCAGGCCATGCAGGTCCTGGCCGCACGACTGAAGGACATGCAGGAACGCGAAGCCCATGCCAAGGAAGCCAGCACCCGGAAATCGCTGGTCGGCACCGGCGACCGTTCCGACCGCATCCGCACCTACAACTTCCCTCAGGGCCGCATCACCGATCATCGCATCAATCTGACCCTGTACAAGATCGACGCCATAATGGACGGAGACCTGGGAGAACTGATCGCCGGACTGACCGCCGAGCATCAGGCCGAACAGCTGGCCGCGCTGGCCGGCGACACCGAATAAAACCACTTCGAGAGGGCAATACATGAATAAGCGAGTCATCCGGGTCTGGGATCTGCCCACCCGAGTCTTCCACTGGCTGCTGGTACTGGCTGTGGCTGGCGCCATCATCACCGGCGAACTGCGTGGCGAACTGTTCCCATGGCATGGCCGCTTCGGCATCGCCATCCTAGGCCTGCTGGTGTTCCGCCTGGCCTGGGGCGTGGTCGGCTCGACCTATGCCCGTTTCTCCAGCTTCATTCCCAGCAGATTGACCATCAGGCATTATCTCGACGGCGCCTGGCTTGGCGCCGGCCACAACCCGCTCGGCGCCCTGTCGGTGCTGGCGATGCTCGGCGTGCTGCTGCTGCAGGCCGGCACCGGCCTGTTTTCCAGCGCCCCACGGGACAAATTCCAGGGCCCGCTCTACGAGCTGGCCGGGAAGGCATTGAGCCACACCATCTCCAACCTGCACGAGTTCATCTTCAATTTCACCATCGCCTTCCTGGTCCTGCACGTCACCGCCATCGCCTATTACGTCCGGATCAAGAAGAAGAACCTGGTGCCCGCCATGCTCACCGGAAACGCCGAAGTCGACGATGACGCCGCCCAGCCCGCGCAAGGCGGCGGCCCCCTGGCCCTGATCGTGGCCCTGGCTCTGGGCATCGGCACGGTCTGGCTGATCGGTTCCGGCACCCTGCTCGCGCTGTTGTCCAGATAACCGTGTCCGCACGCCGGACCGTCGCCGAAACCCTGGCCGACGCCGAACGGCGGCTAGCCGCAAACCTCGACCTCACCGTCCGCGAAGCCCGCCTCGAAGCCCGCGTGCTAGCCTGCCGCGCGCTCGACGTCGAAACCGTCTGGCTGCTGGCCCACGATACCGACACCCCGGACCCAAGCCGGGCCGCCAACTTCGACAGCCTGCTCGCTCGCCGACTGGCCGGCGAACCGGTCGCCTACCTCCTGGGAGAACGCGAGTTCTATGGCCGACCTTTTCGGGTCACGCCAGCCACCCTCATCCCGCGCCCGGAGACCGAACACCTGGTCGAGGCGGCCCTGAATCGCGCCCTAGCCAACGCCCGCGTGCTCGACATCGGCACCGGCACCGGCTGCATCGCCATCACCCTCAAGCTGGAACGACCGGACTGGCAAGTCACGGCAGTCGACCTCAGCACCGAAGCGCTGGCCGTGGCACGAGACAACGCCACCCG
>JARLJM010000076.1 GCA_031291185.1 Parasulfuritortus sp.
CTCACCACCGCGCAATACCAGTACACGCTGCAGGACATCGACCTGGCCGAACTCTATCGCTGGAACGACATCCTGCTCGACCGCATCAAGCAGCTGCCCGGCTTCATCGACGTGAACAGCAACCTCAACAACAAGAGTCCGACCATTGCCCTGGACATCGACCGTGACAAGCTGGGCCCCCTGGGCCTGACCTTCGGCCAGGTCGAGGATGCCCTGCAATCCGCCTTCAGCAGCCGGCAGATATCGACCATCTACGGCGACAGCGACCAGTATCAGGTGATCCTCGAACTGGCCCCGGAATTCCAGATCGATCCCGGCATGCTCTCGCGCCTGCATGTGCGCTCCGGCAATGGCACGCTGGTCCCGCTCGACAGCGTCGCCCGCATGACGCGCAAGAACCAGGCGCTGACCGTGAACCACCAGGGCCAGCTTCCCTCCGTGACGCTCTCCTTCAATCTGTTGCCCGGCGTTTCGCTGGGCGATGCCGTGGGCCGTATCCGCGCCCTGGAACAGGAATTGCGCCTGCCCGCCTCGGTCAGCTCCAGCCTGCAAGGAACGGCCCAGGCTTTCGAAAGCTCGCAACAGGGACTTGGCATCCTGCTGATCGTGGCGGTGCTGGTGGTCTACATCGTGCTGGGCATCCTCTACGAGAGCTTCATCCATCCGCTCACCATCCTGTCCGGCCTGCCCTCCGCCGGTCTGGGTGCGCTGCTCACCCTGACCCTGTTCAAGGTCGATCTCACGCTGTACGCCTTCGTCGGCATCATCATGCTGATCGGCATCGTCAAGAAGAACGCGATCATGATGATCGACTTCGCTCTGGAAAAGCAGCGCAAGGAGGGCATGGCCGCGGCCGACGCAATCTACCAGGCCTGCCTGATCCGGTTCCGGCCGATCATGATGACGACGATGGCGGCGCTGGCCGGCACCCTGCCCATCGCGCTCGGTCTCGGCGCCGGCGGCGAAACACGCCAGCCGCTCGGCCTGGCGGTGGTCGGCGGGCTGATCCTGTCCCAGTTCCTCACGCTCTACATCACGCCGGTGATCTATCTCTATCTGGAGCGGCTGTCGTCCCGACCCGCCGCCCGGTAATGACCGGAACGCACCGGCCGTGGTAAGGTGCGAAAAAACTTTCATCTCCCCGGAGCGCATCATGGCCGTCATCGACCTCACCGAAGAAAACTTCGAACAAACCATCATCGGCAACGACTTCGTCATCGTCGATTTCTGGGCGCCCTGGTGCGGCCCGTGCCGCGGCTTCGCGCCGGTGTTCGAGGCGGCCGCCGAAAAGCACCCGGACATCACCTTCGCCAAGGTCAACACCGAAGTCGAACAGGGCATTGCCGGCCATTTCCAGATCCGCTCCATCCCCACGCTGATGATCTTCCGCGAGAAGGTCATCATCTACGCCCAGCCCGGCGCGCTGCCGGCAGGTGGCTTCGAAGACCTGATCACCAAGGCCAGGGAAGTCGACATGGTCCAGGTCCACGCCGAGATCGCCAAGGAAGAAGGCGCCCCAAGCTGAGTCTCGCCGTCGTCTACCGAGACGACCGGCTGGTCGCCATCGACAAGCCGGCCGGCCTGCTGGTCCACCGGTCCGATCTGGACCGCCATGAAACCCGCTTCGCGGTTCAGCAACTGCGCGACCAGATCGGTCGTGCCGTGTGGCCGGTGCATCGGCTCGACAAGGGCACCTCGGGGCTGCTCCTGTTTGCACTCGATCCGGAAACCGCCGGCGCGCTCGGCGGGCAATTCGAACGCGGCGAAGTCGCCAAACACTACCTCGCCGTCGTGCGTGGCTGCCCCGATGAAACCGGCGAGATCGATCATCCCCTCGGTCGCATGCCGGACGAATATGGATATCGCTCCGGCAACGATGTGCCCCAAGCCGCCGTCACCCGCTACCGCCGTCTTGCGACCGTGGAATTACCTCACCGTGTCGACCGCTACCCGACCAGCCGCTACGCGCTCATGGAACTGACCCCGCTGACCGGACGCCGGCACCAGTTGCGCCGGCACATGAAGCACATCGCCCACCCGATCATCGGCGACGCCACCCATGGCAAGGGCCGCCATAACAGGCTGTTCCAGGAGCTGTTCGGTTGCAACCGCCTGCTGCTGGCAGCCGTGCGCTTGAGCTTCAACCACCCCGACGACGGCCGGGCAGTGGTACTCTCCGCACCGCCCAGCGCCGACTTCGCCGACTGCATCCGTCAACTCGGCTGGACCGAATACACACAGGAACCGCCATGGCACTAAAAGCCACCATCTACAAAGCCGAACTGCAGATCGCCGACATGGACCGCAACTATTACGCGGACCACACGCTCACCCTCGCCCGTCATCCCTCCGAAACCGACGAACGCATGATGGTCCGTCTGTTCGCCTTCGTGCTCTACGCTTGCGAAGGTCTGACCTTTGCCAAGGGCCTGTGCGTGGACGACGAGCCCGACCTCTGGCAGAAGGACCTGACCGGCGCCATCAAACTCTGGATCGACGTCGGCCTGCCGGACGAGAAATGGCTGCGCAAGGCCTGCAACCGGTCCGACAAAGTCGTGCTGATCAACTACAGTGCGCGAACCAGCGACATCTGGTGGGAACAGAACAAGAACGCCCTGAGCCGCATGGAAAAACTCACCGTGCTGAGCATTTCTCCCGAGGACTGCGATGCCCTGTCCGCGCTTGCCAGCCGCACCATGCGCCTGCAATGCACGGTACAGGACGGCCAGGTGTGGATTACCGATGGCGAGAAAACGGCCCACATCGAGCCGATCAGGCGGGACTGACGTTCAAGACCAGGCCAGCGTGTGCTGCATCAGCGCGCGCAGCTTCGCCGGCGAGGCGGGTTTATGCAGGAGCGTGTAGCCGCTGGATTGGACATCCAGCAACCGATGCGCCGCGATATCGCCGGTGATGATGATGCCGGGCAAGTCAGCGTCAAGGTGGCTGCGTAGCCAATCGAGCAGGGCAATGCCGTTTTCCTTCCCGCTCAGGGTCAGATCGACGATCGCCAGTTGAGGCCGCCAGTCCGATGACTCCAGTTCGGTCATGGCCTGACCATACGACCTGACATCCATCACATCGCAACCCCAGCCGACCAGCAGCAAGGCCAGCGCGGTGCGGACATCGGCTTCGTCATCGACGATCAGCACCCGCAGCGAGTCAAATGACACCCCGGGAATCTCCGGAACACGGCTGACGGTTTCCTCCTCTCCGGTACCCGCCGGAAGGCGCAGCGAAAAAACGGTTCCCCGTCCCGGCTGACTGCGCAGGGTGATCGGCAGGTTCATCAGACCGGACAGGCGGCGCACGATCGCCAGGCCAAGGCCCAAGCCTTTTTCACGATCACGTTCCGGATTGCCAATCTGATAGAACTCGTCGAACACCTTGTCTTGTTCGGCCAACGGGATGCCCACGCCGGTATCGACCACATCAATACGCCACCCGTCGCCGCGTTTGCGACAGCCCACGACAATGCCCCCGGCCTCGGTATAGCGCACCGCATTCATCAGCAGATTGCGCAATATCTGCTCCAGCAACTGCGCATCCGAATGGACCACCACTTTCGTTTTGCGGATATGGAAACGCAGAAACTTGTTCTCGGCCATCACCGAGAAGTCGCTTCTGAGACGCTCGAACAGGCTTTCCAGAGCGAAGTCCCTGGCCACCGGCTTGGTCACCCCGGCATCAAGCCTGGAAATATCCAGCAAGGCATTGAACAGCATTTCGAGCGCATCCACCGAGCGAGCGATGTGCCGGGTCAGCGCCTTCAGTTCGGCCGGCCGCTCCTCTTCCAGGAGTGCCCCGGAAAGCAGCGTCAGGGCATGCATGGGCTGGCGCAAGTCATGACTGGCGGCGGCCAGGAATTTCGACTTGGCGACATTGGCGGCCTCGGCGGCGCGTTGCGCATTGAGCGCGGCCTCCTTCTGCTGGCCAAGTTGCTCGACCAGCTCCTGCTTTTCGTAATGCCGGTTGAGCGAATCGACCAACACGCGATTAAGGCCCCGCCCCCAATTCAGGACAAATACCCAATACACGGACAGCATCGCGGCCATCAGCCAATGGCTTTCGTCCGCTTCCCAGATCAGGCGCACGATAAAGAGGCCCAGAATCGCCGTCACGGAGCCGAGCAAGCCGCCCAGCAGCATGGCATTGGCAGGAATGGAACCGGCCGCCAGACCGCAGAGCAGGATGGCCAGCAGGGCCTGGTGCGTGCCCGAATTCGGCAGATAGAACAACATTCCAGCGAGGCCCCAAAGGGTTCCACTCATGATCGCCAGACCGCTCAACAATCGGGACCACGTGCGCAGACAATCGCTGGAATCGGGGGGCTGGCGCCAATACTGCCTGGCAACCACGGCCCGCGTGATCTGAAACCCGATCTGGACCGCGAACCAGCCATACAACTCGGCCGCCGCGACCCGCCCATGCATCGTGATGAACAACAGTACCGCCGCCAGCAGGTTGGCCGCGACCGTGCTCGATATCAGCCCGCTTCGCGCGCCAACCGCCTCTCGCACCTGCTCGCCCAGAACGCTGTCGATATCCCCATCACGCATCGTCAATTCACCCCCTGTTTTCTTGTTTCTACCTGGCACCTTACCCGAGCGACCGCAAACGCGACCCCATCGAGCTGTCCGTCTATTCGTCCACCTTACCCCGCCCCGTTTTCACCGCCGCCCGCCGGGCCTTGCCATCCAACCTCTTCGCGATGGAACTCCGGGTCGGTCTGGTCGGCCGGCGCAGCTTCGGCGTCACCGCGACGCTGGCGATCAGTTCCTCCAGCCGACGCAATGCCTCGGCCCGGTTCTTCTCCAGGCTGCGGAAGGCCTGCGCCTTGATGATCACCACCCCGTCCTTGCTGATGCGCTGGTCGCTCAGTTTCAGGAGCCGCTCCCGGATCGCTTCCGGCAACGACGAAGCCACGATGTCGAAACGCAGGTGCACGGCATTGCTGACCTTGTTGACGTTCTGGCCGCCGGCGCCCTGGGCACGGATTGCGGTGATTTCAACTTCTTCAGGCGGAATGGTGAAGAG
>JARLJM010000077.1 GCA_031291185.1 Parasulfuritortus sp.
CGGCCGTTGTGCCGGACATATTCCGGTATGCCATAGCGGTTGAGCGCCCAATGCGGACCATCGCCGAGCTTTGAAAACCAGAGTTTCTTCTGACGCGAGGGCGGCACCATGGGCAGGTAGCAGGTCATGCCCATCTGCAAGGCACGGTCAATCATCGGCAGGCAGTTGAACTCGCTCTTGGCCGGAATGTAGAAACCGGCCCGGCGTTTCCTGTGTAACAGGTGTTGGCGCAAGGCGAACTGGACGGCCCGGGTCGCGGCCTGTGCCCGCACGTCGTCAGGCACGGCGTTGCGGGCGCGGCGTAGCAGGCGGCGGATGTCTGTCTTGGTTGTCATGGAAGGAGAGAGCCCCGCGTACGCCGTCCGGCAGGCAAATCCTGAACCCAGTGGTTCAAGACGGCTGCAGCACATCGGTTTCGGGTACATGGACCAGGCCACGCGCACACCCACCGTTGATGACTGCTGCCATGCGACAAGCGCATCGGTTCAAAGAATACGCCAGCCTCGCGAACGCGGCAGGGCTCAGAACAGATTATCTTGCTGAGCCAGCGCCTGATCAAGCAGTCCGCCGATTCGGTCGATCCGGGTATGAATCTCGTCTGTGTCGGGATCGGCCGGCTGGGCGTTAAGATAGTCGTGAGTAATGTTGAGCGCAGCCATGATGGCAATGCGCTCGACGCCGATCACCTTGCCGCTGTCGCGGATCTCGCGCATTTTTCGGTCCAGGTAGCCGGCGGCTTCCATGAGGCTGAGCTTTTCATTCTCGGGGCAGGAGACGCGGAATTCGCGGCCCATGATGGTGACGTCCAGGCTGACGTTCTTGGCAGATGGCATGGTGATCACTCGGGCAGTTTGTCGAACAGGCTTTCCATCCGGCCACGAACATTGGCCAGTCGTTCGGTCAACAGCTTGTTGGCGTTTTCCATGGCGACGACCTGCTGACGCAGACGATCATTCTCAGCACGCATCGACTGGTGGCGTTCCAGCAGTTGCGTGAGTTTGGTTTCCAAAGTGTCCAGTTCTTCCAGCATTCCAGCACTATAATTGGCAAAATTTTGTTGCGTCAACAGGCGTTTACGTTCACTTACTCCCCCATGGAATCCAAAACACTCTATTTGAACCTGCTCGGCTACGTCAGGCCGCACTGGCGAATGTTTGCCTTGTCGGTGCTGTGCATGGTGCTGACGGCAGCCTCGGAGCCTGTGTTACCAGCCCTGATGAAGCCGATGCTGGACGGGAGTTTCGTGGCCAAGGATGCCGTGATCATCCACTGGATACCCCTCGCGCTGGTAGCGCTGTTTGTCGTGCGCGGCATCACTTCTTTTGTCTCGATTTATAGCATGGCCTATGTCGGCAACCATGTCGTGATGGACTTGCGGCGCAGGATGTTCGACAAGCTGCTGGCCCAGCCGGTGCCATTTTTCGACGATGCCAACAAGGGTCAGCTGGTCGCCAATGCCGCCTATAACGTGACCCAGCTGACCGATGCAGCAACCAACGTATTGACCACGCTGGTGCGTGACGTCCTGACCGTGGCAGGCCTGCTGGGCTGGCTGCTCTACCTGAACTGGAAACTGTCGCTGGTGACCTTCGCCATCGCGCCTCCGGCCTTGTGGGTGTTCCGCTATGCCAGTCGCCGCCTGCGCCATACCAGTCGGGAACTGCAGCGGAACCTGGGCGACATCACCCAGGTCCTGGACGAAAGCATTGCCGGCCAGAAGATCGTCAAGGTATTCGATGGCCGGCAGTACGAGCACAACCGCTTCGAGGCGGTCATCCAGCATGCCCGGCATTTTTCCATGAAGCAGACGGCTGCCGACAACGCGCATAACCCGATTACCCAGCTCCTGGCTGCGGTCGCCATGGCCATCATCGTGTATATCGCCACCCAGCAGGCCGCGACCGACCAGACCAGCGTGGGCGGCTTCGTCTCGTTCATCGTGGCCATGATGCTGCTCTCCGCGCCGATGAAGCGGCTGTCGTCGATCAACGGCTCCCTGCAGCGTGGCCTCGCGGCGGCCGAAACCGTCTTCGCCCTGCTCGATCTGAAGGACGAGCCTGACACCGGCACGACGGTGTTCGATCGGGCGCGCGGCGAACTGCGTTTCGAGGACGTGCATCTGGCCTATCCGGGCAAGCCGCGTCCGGCTCTGGCCGGCATCGATCTGGAGGTGCATGCCGGTGAGACGGTCGCGCTGGTGGGTAGCTCCGGCGGCGGGAAGACCAGCCTGGCCAACCTGATTCCGCGGTTTTACATGCCCAGCCATGGCCGCATCCTGCTCGACGGCGTCGACCTCAACGACATCCGGCTCGACAGCCTGCGCGCCAACATCGCGCTGGTCTCGCAGGAAACCACGCTGTTCAACGACACCATCGCCGCCAACATCGCCTACGGTCGATTGGAGAAGGTCTCGCGGGCCGAGATCGAACGCGCTGCCGAGGCCGCTCATGCGCTCGATTTCATCCGCGAATCGCCGGCAGGGCTCGACACCCTGATCGGCGAGAACGGCGTCAAACTCTCCGGCGGCCAGCGCCAGCGTATTGCCATCGCCCGAGCCATCCTCAAGAACGCCCCCATCCTGATCCTGGACGAGGCGACCTCGGCCCTGGATACCGAATCCGAGCGGCAGGTCCAGGCCGCCCTGGAAAACCTGATGCAGGGCCGCACCACGCTGGTGATCGCCCATCGACTGTCCACCATCGAAAGCGCCGACCGCATCGTTGTCCTGGACCAGGGCCGCATCGTCGAGATCGGTAGCCATGCCGAACTGCTGACCAAGGGCGGCATCTACAGTCGGCTGCATGCACTTCAATTCCACGAGGAAAAGGACACCGCCTGATCATGGCGCCACAGGGTTATCGCGGCCGCTTCGCGCCCACACCCAGCGGCCCTTTGCACTTCGGCTCGCTGGTGGCGGCCATGGCCAGTTATCTGGATGCGCGCTCACATGACGGCGCATGGCTGGTGCGCATGGAAGACGTCGATCCGCCCCGCGAGATGCCTGGCTCCGCGGACCGGATTCTGCGTACGCTGGAGGCCCTCGGCTTCCAGTGGGAGGGACCGGTCATGTATCAGAGCCAGCGTGGCGAGGCTTACCGGGCGGCCCTGTCGGAATTGCACCGGCTTGGCCTGATCTACCGGTGCGCCTGCAGTCGCAAGACCCTGTCGGAAGGTGCGCGGCGGGGTGTCGATGGTCCGGTCTACCGGGGCACCTGCCGGGACCAGGCTGTGGCGAACAGCTCTGCGGCCCTGCGGCTCAGAGTGCCTGAGGGCCGGATCGTCTTCGACGATGCGGTCCTGGGACGCGTGGCTTGCGATCCGGTACAGGAATGCGGCGACTTCGTCCTGCAACGGGCCGACGGCGTCTATGCCTACCAGTTGGCCGTGGTGGTGGACGATGCCGATCAGGCCATCACCCACATCGTTCGCGGGGCTGACCTGTTGACCTCCACGCCGCGCCAGATCGTCCTGCAACAGGCGCTGAGCCTGCCATCGATCCGTTACGCCCATCTGCCCGTTGTCCTGGACGAACATGGTGACAAGCTGTCCAAGCAGACACTGGCGGCCCCTGTCGATGATGAAAGACCGCTTGCCGCACTGAAGGCATCGGCCTGTTTTCTGGGTCTGACGCCCCCGGCCGATCTCGTCAACCCGGACGAGTTCTGGCGCTGGGCGATTGCTGGCTGGCCGTCACGCATAGCGCGCCCCGTCCGTGGCTACCGGCCAACCCCTTGTAATTCTTGACATTAAGACGGGTGCGAAAGGATAATGCGCGGCTCGTTTTTAGCCGTGAATCCTTGTCAGCAAGGATGGTCGCGACGAACGAGAAAAGCGTGGTGATGTAGCTCAGATGGTTAGAGCGGTGGATTCATAACCCACAGGTCGGCGGTTCGACTCCGCCCATCACCACCACCTTTCCCCATATTCCCGTACCCCATACCTGAACGTGACCCGCAAAGTCTTCATCAAAACCTTTGGTTGCCAGATGAACGAGTACGACTCGGCGAAGATGGCTGACGTCCTGGGTGCGGCGGAGCCTTACGAGGCGACCGATAATCCCGAAGAGGCGGACGTCATCCTGTTCAATACCTGCTCGGTGCGGGAAAAGGCCCAGGAGAAGGTGTTCACCGACCTGGGCATGGTCAAGCATCTGAAGCAGCGCAATCCGAATCTGGTGATCGGCGTCGGCGGTTGCGTGGCCAGCCAGGAAGGCGCGGCCATTGTGCAGCGCGCGCCCTATGTCGATCTGGTATTCGGTCCGCAGACCCTGCACCGCCTGCCGGCCATGATCGAGAAGAACAAGCAGACCGGCCGGCCGCAGGTCGACATCGAATTTCCCGAGATCGAGAAATTCGACCATATCCCGCCGGCCCGGGTTGAGGGCGCGACGGCCTTCGTCTCGATCATGGAAGGCTGCAGCAAATACTGCACCTATTGCGTGGTGCCATTCACCCGCGGCGAGGAAGTGTCCCGCCCGCTCGACGATGTGCTGGCAGAAGTGGCGCACTTGGCCTCGGAAGGCGTGAAGGAAATCACTCTGCTGGGCCAGAATGTGAACGCCTATCGCGGTGTCATGCACGACGGCGAGATCGCCGACTTCGCCCTGCTGATCGAGCTGGTCGCCGAGGTGCCGGGCGTCGAGCGCATCCGCTACACGACTTCGCATCCGCGCGAGTTCACCCAGCGGTTGATCGACGTTTACGCCAAGGTGCCCAAACTGGTGTCGCACCTGCATCTGCCTGTTCAGGCCGGTTCGGATCGCATCCTGGCTGCAATGAAGCGCGGCTACACGGTGCTGGAATACAAGAGCATCATCCGCAAGGTGCGCGAGGCCCGGCCCGGCATTGCGCTGGCCACGGATTTCATCGTCGGCTTTCCCGGCGAAACGGATGAGGACTTCGAGGCCACGATGCGGCTTCTGGA
Source organism: Parasulfuritortus sp. (assembly GCA_031291185.1). Classification (GTDB taxonomy): domain Bacteria; phylum Pseudomonadota; class Gammaproteobacteria; order Burkholderiales; family Thiobacillaceae; genus Parasulfuritortus. The sequence goes on from JARLJM010000077.1 coordinate 4,924, forward strand.
AGAGATCAACTTCGATCATTCCTTCAGCTTCGTCTACAGTCCGCGGCCCGGTACGCCGGCTGCCAGCCTGGCCGACGACATGCCGCAGGAGGCCAAGCTGCAACGTCTTTATCGCCTGCAGGCCCAGCTCGACAAGCAGGTCAAGGCCTACAGCGAGGCCATGGTCGGCACCGTGCAGCGCGTCCTGGTGGAAAAGCCGTCCAAGAAGGACGAGAACGAATTGATGGGCCGCACCGAAAACAACCGGGTCGTGAACTTTGCCGGCCCCGCTCGCCTGATCGGCCATTTCGTCGATGTGACGATTACCCGCGCGCTGCCAAACAGTTTGCGCGGCGAAGTGCTAACCTCAGAGCACTGAGGCTTCCACCAACACGCATGCAAGTAACTTTCCCCGAGGCCGACAACCATCGGCTGGCCAATCTATGCGGTGCACTGGATGAAAATCTGCGCCAGATGGAGATGGCGCTCAATGTGAACATCGCCCGCCGGGGCGAGGTATTCAACATCACCGGTCCGGATCGGCTGGTCGAGCAGGCCGCCAAGCTACTCAAGGATTTCTACCAGAGGGCACGCAAGCCGCTGGACATCGATGACATCCAGCTGGCCCTGGTGGAGGTGGCGCACAAGCCCGCTGCGGCCACAGACGCCGAGAGCGACATGCCGGTGCTGATGACCCGGCGCACCGGTCTGCACGGCCGCACGGCGCGGCAGAACCAGTACATCCGCCAGATCCAGGAACACGACATCACCTTCGGTATCGGTCCGGCCGGCACCGGCAAGACCTATCTCGCCGTCGCCAGCGCGGTGGACGCGCTGGAGCGCGATCTGGTCAAGCGCATCGTGCTGGTCCGGCCGGCGGTCGAGGCAGGCGAACGGCTCGGTTTCCTGCCCGGCGATCTGGTGCAGAAGGTCGATCCTTACCTACGCCCGCTGTACGACGCGCTCTATGATCTGATGGGTTTCGACAAGGCGACCCGGCAGTTCGAGAAGGGCGTGATCGAAGTGGCGCCGCTCGCTTTCATGCGCGGCCGCACCCTGAACCACGCCTTCATCATCCTGGATGAGGCCCAGAACACCACGCCGGAACAGATGAAGATGTTCCTGACCAGACTCGGCTTCGGGTCGAAGGTCGTGGTGACCGGCGATGTCACCCAGATCGACTTGGCCCGTGGTCAGAAGTGCGGTCTGGTCGAAGCCCGGTCCGCGCTGAAGGAAGTCCGGGGCATCGCCTTTACCGAGTTCCTGAATGAAGACGTGGTGCGCCATCCGCTGGTGGCCCGCATCATCGACGCCTACGACGCGCGGCAGAAGGCTCTTGAATGACGACTGACGCCCCTGCGCTGGAACTGGCGATCCAGTATGTAGTCGATAAAGCAGCATTGCCGGGCCGGGCTCAGCTGCGCCGATGGGCCAGGGCCGCGCTGGCCCATGATGCCGTGGCAACCCTGCGCATCGTCGGCGTCGAGGAAGGCCGCCAGCTCAATCGCGATTACCGCGAGAAGGACTACGCCACCAACGTGCTGACCTTCGAGTACGGCGGCGACCCGATGAGCGGCGACATCGTGCTGTGCGCGCCGGTCGTGGCCCAGGAAGCCAAAGAGCAGGGCAAGTCGCTCGAAGCGCATTACGCGCACCTGGTCGTCCACGGCATGCTGCACCTGCAAGGCTACGACCATGAAGACGAGGCCGAGGCCACTGTCATGGAAGCGTTGGAAAGTTTTGTTATGATGCGACTGGGATATCCCGATCCATACCTTGAATCATGAGTGACGACAGTAGTCCACGACCTAGTCTGATAGAACGTTTGACCGCCTGGCTCTCCCCCGAGCCGGACAACCGCGAGGAGCTGCTGGAGCTGCTCCACGCCGCCTACGACAACAACCTGCTCGATGCCGATGCCCTGTCCATGATCGAAGGGGTCATGCAGGTGTCCGAGATGCAGGTGCGCGAGATCATGATTCCCCGTGCCCAGATGGATGTGGTGGACATCAACGACAGCCCCGAGAAACTGCTGCCTTTCATCATCGAAACCGCGCACTCCCGTTTTCCCGCCGTCGATGGCGACCGCGACAACGTGGTCGGCATTCTCCTCGCCAAGGATCTGCTGCGCCTGTGCAATGACGAGGAAGTCAACCTGCGGGATATCCTCCGTCCTGCGGTGTTCGTGCCGGAGTCGAAGCGGCTCAACGTGCTGCTGCGGGAGTTTCGATCCTCGCGCAACCACATCGCCATCGTGGTCGACGAATACGGCGGCTCGGCCGGCCTGGTCACTATCGAGGACGTGCTGGAACAGATCGTCGGCGACATCGAGGACGAATACGATTACGACGAGGACGAGGACAACATCCTCCTGGAAAAGCGCGACACCTGGCGGGTCAAGGCGCAGACCGAGATCGAGGACTTGAACGCCATCCTGGGCACGAAATTCTCTGACGGGGAATTCGACACGGTTGGCGGTCTGGTAACCCACGCCTTCGGCCACATGCCCAAGCGGGGCGAAAACGTGGTGATCGACGGCTATCGCTTCCGCGTTACGCGCGCCGACAGCCGCCGCTTGCACACCGTGGTGGTCGAGCGGCTGCCTCAGGTCAGCCTGCTGTAAGACTTACCTGGGCTTGGCTTTGCTGCCCCAAAGCTGGTCGAGATTCCGGGCGGCATTCTGCTGGGTGGTTTCGGCCTGCTTCAGCTTTTCTTCCGCCGCGCTTAGCCGATCACGGGCTTCCTGCAGATTCTTGGCGGTTTCCTGTGCATGTTGTTGGGCCTGACGGTCCGCGCTTTCGGCATCGCTGACATCTTGCCGGGCCTGGGTTGCCTGGTGCCTGGCCTTGTCCAGTTCCCGCCAGGCCATGTCAGCCTGCAGCTGCGCGGCCTCGACGTGCTCGGCGGCGACCGATCGATCGTCCACCTGGGCATCGGCCCAGACCGGACATGAAAAAATAAAGGCGACAACGAGGACAAGTCTTTTCATTTGAGGACTCCGGAATGGCGTGTCTGATGATAACCTCCTGTTGCAGCGTGTCACAGCCCATGTCGCGAGAATGGCTGCCCCCGGCCCTTCTTGCCGATTCGCGAAGTGACCATTAACTTAATGACTGTTTCTCCATCTGATTGATTTGACCATGACCACCCACTGGACTGATTTCCTGCAGAGTTGCGGCGCCCGCTTTTCTGACGGGCGCATAAGCGATTTCGGCGACTTGCCTGGCGAGCTCATGGCGGCCAGGAATGATCTGGTACTTGCTGACCTCTCTCACTGGGGGCTGATCGGCTTCTCGGGCGAAGAAGCCCAGACCTTCCTGCACGGCCAGATCACCAACGATCTGCGCGGACTTGTGCCGGATCGTGCCGTGTTTGCCGCCTACTGTTCGGCCAAGGGCCGGATGCTGGCGAACCTCCTGGTGTTCAAGCGTGGAGATGACGTGCTGGTCATGCTGCCCGAAACGGTGCGTGAGACGGTCCAGAAGCGTCTGACCATGTTCATCCTGCGGGCCAAGGTCAAGGCCCGCAACGCGGGCGAGGAATGGGTCCGGCTCGGTCTGTCAGGGCCGGGTGCCGAAGCCTTGCTGGCCGCCACGTCGGGTCTGTTGCCTGCAGCGGGAATCATGGCCGTTGCACAAGCCGATAGCGCTTTTGCGGTGCGATTGGGCAGCGAGCGTTTTGACATTTTCGTCTCCCCGGAGAAAGCACCTTCGCTCTGGGAGAAACTGGCCGACAAGGCCAGACCGGTCAGCTCCGGAGCGTGGGATTGGCTGATGGTTGATGGCGGCATTCCCAGCGTGGTGCCCGAGACCCAAGATCAGTTCGTACCGCAGATGGCCAATATGGCGGATCTGCATGGCATCAGTTTCACCAAGGGGTGCTATCCCGGCCAGGAGATCGTGGCCCGGACCCAGTATCTGGGCAAGCAAAAGCGACGCATGTATCTGGCCCATGTCGAAACTGAGGCAAAGGCCGGCGAGCCAGTGTTCAGTCCCGAATTCGGCGTCCAGAGCGCCGGGATGGTGGCGAATGCCGCGCCGGCGCCGGGCGGCGGCTCCGATCTGCTGGTGGTGATGCAGATCAGCAGCTTTGAGGGCGGCAATGTGCGCCTGGCGAGTCCGGATGGCGCACAACTGGCATTCAGGCCGTTGCCGTATCCGGTTGCGGAGTCAGCGGCATGAGCAAGCCGGGCGAACGCAAGCTGCAAATTCTCCAGATACTGGCGGCAATGCTGGAGGCGCCGCAGGCGGAAAAGATCACCACGGCGGCGCTTGCGGCCCGTGTGGAGGTATCGGAAGCGGCCCTCTATCGTCACTTTGCCAGCAAGGCGCAGATGTACGAGGGGTTGATCGAGTTCATCGAATCGACGCTGTTTTCGCTGATCAACCGCATCTCGTCCGATGAGGCTTCGGGTCTGGATCAGGCGTGGGCAATTGCCCAACTGTTGCTGGGCTTCGTCGAGAAGAATCGTGGCATGTGCCGGGTACTGACCGGCGAGGCGCTGGTCAATGAAAACGTCCGCTTGCAGGCGCGGGTCAATCAGTTGCTGGACCGAGTGGAGGCCAGTCTGCGCCAGTCGCTGCGCATCGCGGCGAGCCAGGCCGGGCTGGCCGAAGGCGTCGACGCCGGCGTCGCCGCCAATATGATTCTGGCAGTGGTTCAGGGCCGCTGGCAGCAATTCGTGAAGAGCGGATTTGTCCGCAAGCCGATGGAAAATTGGCCGGCGCAATGGAATCTGCTGGTGCGCGCCGTCGCGGCGCCGGTCATGACGGCTGGCTGACGCTGCACACCGGACAGGCCGGGTCCTTTTTCAGGCGTATCGTCCGCCATTCGGCATCCAGGGCGTTATAGAGCAGCAAGCGGCCGGACAGGCTCCGGCCGATTCCCATCAGCAGCTTGAGCGCCTCGGCGGCCTGCATGGCGCCAACCACGCCGACCAGCGGGGCAAAGACGCCAAACTCCGCGCAGCGCATTTCAGACTCCACGGCATTTTCCGGAAACAGGCAGGCATAACAGGGTGCCTGCCCTTCGCGCTGGTCGAACACGCTGATCTGGCCATCGAAGCGGACCGCTGAACCGGAAACCAGCGGTTTGCGATGTTGCACACAGGCGCGGTTGACGGCATGGCGGGTAGCGAAGTTGTCGGAACAATCCAGCACCACATCTGCGTTGCCAACCTGACCCACGAGGGCATCACCTGCCAGCCGCGCATCGAGCGGCACGATCTCGATTTCCGGGTTCATCGCGGCCATGCGCCGCGCAGCCGAAGCTGCCTTGTTCTTGCCCAAGCTGTTCATGTCGTGGGCGATCTGGCGTTGCAGGTTGGTGAGGTCGACCGTGTCGTGGTCGGCCAGGACGATCCGGCCTATGCCAGTGGCAGCAAGGTACAGTGCGACCGGCGAGCCCAAGCCGCCGGCGCCAATGATCAGGGCGCTGGATGCGGCCAAGCGAGCCTGGCCGTCGATACCGATTTCATCCAGCAGGATGTGACGGGAATAGCGCAGTAGCAGGCTATCGTCCATCCGCCGTCAGCGGCTTTGCAGCAGCGATACCCCTTTGAGCAGGGTCAGTGCCTGGTTGAACTGATAGTCCTTCTTGGACACGATTTCTTTCGGGTCACCGTTCTCGGAGTCCGGCTTGGACTTCTGATCCTTGGTATCCATCTTATGCGGAACAGGTTTGGCACCCGTATCCTGCACGTTGGAGAGATGGTTCTCCAGGTCGGCCTCATGGATCTCCAGCGTCTGGTCCTCTTTGTCCTGGGTTATCGTGGCTTCTTCCACGACGATGTCGGGGGTGATGCCCTTGTTCTGGATCGAGCGGCCGCTGGGTGTGTAGTAGCGGGCCGTGGTCAGCTTGATGGCGCTGCCATTGTTCAGCGGCAGTATCGTCTGCACGGACCCCTTGCCGAAGCTCTGGGTACCGACGATCAGGGCACGCTTGTGGTCCTGCAGGGCGCCGGAGACGATCTCCGATGCCGAGGCGGAACCGCCGTTGACCAGCACCACCAGCGGCACGGTCTTGGCCCAGGTCGGCAGGTTTTTCAGATAATCGGAGTCGCCGCGCTGCATGTAGTCCTGCGGGGCATTCACCAGACGCATCTTGGCGTCTTCGCTGCGCCCCTCGGTGTAGACCACCAAGTCATTCGGCTTGAGAAAGGCGCCGGCTACGCCGACTGCGGTGTTCAGCAGACCGCCCGGGTCGTTGCGCAGGTCCAGGATCAAGCCCTTGAGCGGGCCTTTGTTGGTGTCTTCCAGGTATTTCAGCGCCGTGACCAGGTTCTCGCCGGAGTGTTCCTGGAACTGGGTGATGCGGACATAGCCGAAGCCGGGTTCGATCAACTGGCGCTTGACGCTCTTGATCTTGATCACGGCACGGGTCAACTTGGCAATGATCGGCTTGGTCTCGCCTTTACGGGCGATGGTCAGGATGATGTCGGTGCCTGGCTTGCCGCGCATGCGCTTGACCGCATCGTTGAGGGTCATGCCTTTGACCGGAGTATCGTCCAGCTTGATGATCAGATCGCCGGGCTTTACACCGGCCTTGAAGGCGGGCGTGTCCTCGATGGGGGAGACGACCTTGACGAAGCCGTCTTCCATGCCGACTTCGATGCCCAGGCCGCCGAACTCGCCCTGGGTGCCGACTTGCAACTCCTTGAAGGCCTCCGGGTCCAGATAGGTGGAGTGCGGGTCCAGTCCCGACAGCATGCCGTTGATGGCTTCGTTGATGAGTTTCTTGTCCTCGACCGGCTCGACATAGTCGCTCTTGATCTTGGCGAAAACCTCGGTGAAGGCGCGCAGATCGTCGACCGGCAAGGGCTCCGGCTGACGCTCCGCGATAGCAGAAAAGTTCAGCGTGAGCGCCACGCCAACCGCGGCGCCGAGGCCGATGAGTCCGAATTGTTTGAATTTGCCGGTCATAAATACATTCTCTGGTAGATCACCTGACCCAACTCATGGGGTCGAAAGGCTGCCCTTGGCGGCGCAGTTCGAAATAGAGGCCGGATTCCTCCTGGCCCCCTGTGTTGCCCACCGTGGCGACGATATCGCCCGCCCGGACGTTATCTCCGACCTGTTTATACAGACTTTCATTATTGCTGTACAGGCTGAGGTAGCCGCCGCCGTGGTCAATGATCAGCAGGTTGCCGAAGCCCCTCAGCCAGTCGGCAAACACGACCTCGCCGCTGCCCACTGCACGTACTGGCTGGCCGGGCCGGGCCTTGATGAACAGGCCCTTCCACGCGGGGCCGCCACCGGATCGTGCCTGACCAAACCGGGCCTCGAGTTCGCCCGCGACCGGCAGTGCGAGTTTGCCCCTGAGTGCGGCGAACTTGATTCCGGCCAGACTGGCATCGACAACATCATTGACCGGTTTTCCCCTGTTGGGTTCATTGGGTGTCGGGGCTTTTCTCGGTTTCGGCTTCGACCTGGCCGCTTCGGCCAGTCGCTGCAGGCGGTCAATCAATCGGGTCAGGCGGGACTGGTCGCGTACCAGATTGTCGATTTGCTTGCGTTGCTGGCGGATTTGATCGGAAAGCTGGTTGTACGTCGCCTGCCGGGATCGCTTCTCCTGGGCAAGTGCATTGCGCTGGGTGAGCTGGTTCTGCTTGACCTGTTCGAGGTCGGCCTTCCGGTCGCGGGTTTTGCTTTCAACTGAGGCTAGGTGATCCAGCGTGGCCTTGTGGGCGCTGATCAGCTTGGCCCGGGCGCGGCCAATATATGCGTAATACTCCAGGTCGCGCTGGACTTCCCCGGGACTGCGATTGCTCAACAGGAGCCGGGTTGCGTCGTCGCTCTCCTGACGGTAGCGTTGCCGGAGCAGTACGGCCAGTTGTTGTTCTTCTGCGTGTAATTGTGTTTCGGTGGCGCGGTGTTCCTGGTTGAGCTTGCCAAGGGAGGTGCCGAGTTGCCGTTCCTTGTTCTGCAAATCACCCAGCTTGCGATTGACGTCGGAAATCCGGCGTTCCGAATCGCGCAGTCCGTCTGCGGCTTCTGCCTTGTCTGCAGAAGCGTGTTCGACATCGTCCTTGAGTTTTGCAATCTGGCTGCGCAGATTTTCCAGTTCTTGTTGTTTGTCGCCACTCGCCGGGCTGGCAATGCCCGGTTGCAGGAACAAAAGCAGAATCAGAAAACGGAGCACTTAGGGTTTGTCGAAGTCCACCAGAGGGTGGCCCGTCATCTGGTGGGGCTGGGGCAGGCCCATCATCTTGAGCAGTGTGGGAGCGATGTCCTCCAGTGCGCCGGTTTCGGCAAGATGGGCCGGGCGGCCTACGTAGAGGAACGGAACCACGTTGGTGGTATGGGCGGTGTGAGGTTGCTTGTTCGCCACGTCGAGCATGCACTCGGCATTGCCGTGATCGGCGGTGATGAGCACCTCGCCACCAATCGATTTCATGGCCTCCACCACACGGCCCACACAGATATCAAGCGCTTCGATGGCCTGGCGGGCGGCATCGAAGTTGCCGGTATGCCCGACCATGTCGGCATTGGCGTAGTTGCAGATGATGGCGTCGTACTTGCGACTCTGGATGGCCTCGACCAGCTTGTCGGTCACTTCAAAGGCACTCATTTCAGGCTGCATGTCGTAATGGGCTACCGGTGGCGATTGGACCAGGATGCGGTCCTCGCCGGGGTAGACGGTTTCCTCGCCGCCATTGAAGAAATAGGTGACGTGAGGAAATTTCTCGGTCTCTGCGATACGCAACTGGCGCAGGCCCAAGTTTGAAATGTATTCGCCGAAGCCATTGTGGATGCGCACCGGGGGGAAGGCGACCGGCACATGAAATTCATCGCCGTAATGGGTGAGGGTGCAGTAGGCACTCAGCTTGGGTACATATTCGCGCTCGAATCCCTCAAAATCAGGAAACAGGAAGGCACGGGAAATTTGTCGCGCCCGGTCTGAGCGGAAGTTCATGAACACCACGGCATCGCCATCGTGCATCCGGGGTACATCCTCGCCGGCCGGAACAATCACGGTCGGCTTGACGAATTCATCAGTCTCGCCCCTGTCATAGGCCATGGCCAAGCCTTCAAGGGCGGTGGCGGCGTGATACTCGGCCTTGCCCAGGGTGATCAGATCATAGGCAACTTGCACTCGTGGCCAGCGGTTGTCCCGGTCCATGCCGAAATAGCGGCCGGAGATGGTTGCAATGCGGCCGACACCCAGCGCGTCAAGTTTTTCTTGCAGACGTCTCAAATACACATCGGCGCACTTTGGTGGCGTGTCGCGGCCATCCAGGAATGCATGCACTGAAATCTTTTCCAGCCCGGAGCCCAC
>JARLJM010000078.1 GCA_031291185.1 Parasulfuritortus sp.
GCCAAGTCGGCAGACCATTGTCGTTCAGGATGATCCTGCGCATAGCGTACGATCTGGCTACAGCGGAACCAGGTAAATAGTCCGAGCAGCATAAAAAGTGCAAACCCGATCCAGCCCTGGTCACCCAACATCTGGAAATAAATGCTGTGCATGTCATGGTAGTCCCCTGGATTGGGCGAGTATTGTTCTCTCAGGGAGTCAGATACGAACATGTTTGCGCCACCACCAAACAGCTTGTGGTTGCCAACATTCCAGGCGAAGGTCCATGCGTTGATCCGGCTTTCTGCTGAACTGTCCTGCTGGTAAGTCTGGATCGTATTCATCCGGTCAACCCAGGACTGAGGCATCAACATGACGAGCATGCCCGCGACGACAGCCACCAACAGGGTTGCCTTGAATTTCTGTCGGCTTTTCAGCCAGAAAAATATGCCAATCGCGACAATTCCAAGAAAGGCCCCACGCGACTGACTGCCCAGAATGGCCGTCGAGGTCAGCACCATGGCGGCGATTAAACCCATCCGAATCCACCGCTTCTGTGTCTGCGTATATAGATACCACATCAGGGGTACCGTCATCAGCATGGCCAAGGCAATCTCATTATTACCACCAATAAAGGTTCCTTCTGGCCCCCAGACCCGGCTGGAACCTCCAGTGAGGATGGTGAAAATGCCGCCTTTGACGCTGTAGAAGCCGATAGACAACACCATTACCCAGATGAAACCGTTCAATTTTTCCTTGTCGGAAAGGAGAAGGATGCTGATAAAAATAAATAACTGAATTTTCAAAAAACGAACAAGTTGATCTGTGGCGCCATCCGGATTGGCTGCAAACACGGTAGTGATGCAAATCCAGATGATGAGCATGAGAAGCACAATCGTCTCTCTTGACCAGATGTTCAGTTTTTTCTGTTTCCCGGTGAGCAACCCGATCAACGTAACTCCGCCGATTAGCTGGGCAAACGGGAACGAGTAAGCGAATCCATAGGTCAGCTTGTGCGGGTTCATGAGGCCGAACCAGGTCCACAGGTAAACACCAATGTGCGGCCTGGAAAAAATCTTAACAAGAAACCAGAGCGTGACGAGCGTTAATAGGATATCGCGCATGGCTGGGTCTTAATCGTCAATCATGGCGTGGATAGCTCGTTTCATGATGTTGTTTTGATGTTCCATCCCTACCTCTCAGAAACGCTACGTTCAATGACCTGGCAAAGGGTATCCACTCGATTGTCCCAAGAATTTTCCTCCGCATAAGCACGGATGGCTTGGGTGTCCCAAGTCCTTGTCAACCCAAGATCGACTGCGCTGACAAGCACATCAGGTTTGCCAAACGGTACCACCTGCCCCAGTTCAGCCCTGCAAACCACTTCTGCATTGCCATCGACGTCCGTCGTTATTACCGGAAGACCACAGGCCATAGCCTCAAGGAAAACATTGGCCCATCCTTCGCGGCTCGTGGCGAGCACAAACAGGTTTGCGGCAGATAGCGGCCACTTGAGATCATCCGGCTTCATGGGACCAAGGAACTTCACATGATCCTGCAACCCCAAAGCCACTACTTGTTGGCGCAATCTGGTTTCCATACTGTCTGCCCCAGCGGCCCCTCCCACGATGAGATAGCGAAGACCGGGATGGCGCTGGATGAGCTCAGGCATCACTTCGATAACTCTGTGGAAACCTTTTCTTTCGATAAGCCACCCGACCGAGATGATAACTGGATCGGTTTCATTCAGTTCATAACGACGCCTTGCCTCAGCCCGATCTACAGGTTGAAACCGCTGACAGTCTACTGCATTGCCGATTGAGATTGTCTTGTCTTCCTGTACACCCAGGTCAAGGGCTAGCTTGGTCAGTGATCCCGATACTCCAATTACTTTATCGGCTGCTTGTAGTCCAGCCACGATGCGACGTCGAAATTGCGGCATTTCTACATAGGTCCGTTCCGAGCCGCGCAAGGTAATTGTGAGCGGGACGTTGAAACGACGTGCCAACAGGCTAGCCGCATGGCCGTCCGGGTAACCAAAATGGGCATCGATCAGCTTGAAGCCAAATTTCTTCTTGAGCCTCTTGAGTGTCAAGTAACTTCCCAGTGCCATGAAGGTGCTATCCCAATGTTTAAGCACACCGGGAATACTGAAAAAACGTGGGTAATAAACACTAATGCCCTGCTGAACTTCCATACCCGGAGTCAAGGGCCGAAAACGTGGGCGAAACAAACGGACAAGCCAATCAAACGGCGACCAGGGCTTGGGAGAAACAACAACGATAGGTAATCGCTTCGCTACCCTGAACATCCGCTCGCGGATGAAGATTCCCGCATTCGGGTCTGCTGGCGAAGGGAACAGGCTGGAGAAGACCAGAATTCTAGGACTTGAGGCTTCCATGATGACTGTCTTAGCTGACTGGCGTAGTTCCACTTATGGTGTATTAACGCAGAATTCCAGCCAGGATTTCGACAATACGCTCGCCGGTTTTTCCATCCCATTTATCCGGGATGCTTCCTTTCTTCCACTGCCCTGCAAAAAGCCTATCCAGCGCAGGTCTTAGCATCGCTGGATCGGTGCCGATCAATTCGTTGGTCCCGATGGTGATGGTCTCGGGACGCTCGGTAGAGTCGCGTAGCGTCATGCAAGGCACCCCCATTACGGTAGTTTCCTCAGTGATGCCTCCCGAGTCCGTGATTACCGCCTTGGCATGCTTCACCAGGTAATTGAATTCCAGATAGGCCTGGGGTTCCACAAGTAGAAGATTCGCAGGCAGGTTGGGTAAGGTAGCAAGCGTTTTGGCTGTACGAGGATGAACAGGGAAAATGACCGGTAGACCGCGTGTGCCCTCCCCTATTGCATCCAGGAGCTTTGAGAATGCGCTGCCAGCATCCACGTTGGCGGGCCTGTGCAGTGTTACCACAAAATACTCACCTGACTTTAGCCCCTGCTCATCCCAGAATGACGGGGCACGAAGTCGGTCTTGGTTGGCTAGCAGGGTATCGATCATGGTATTGCCGACAAAATGAATTCTCGACTCATCCACACCCGCGCGACGCAGATTCTGGTTGGCCACTTCGCTGGTGGTGAAAAACCAGTTGGTGATCGAGTCCGTCACCATGCGGTTGATTTCCTCAGGCATGGTCCAATCACCGGAACGGATACCCGCTTCAACATGAGCGACTGGGACACATAATTTTTGTGCGGCTATGGCGCAGGCCATTGTGGAGGTTACATCGCCAACCACAAGGCAAAGGTCGCTTCGGGCCTCGTTAAGCAGTTGTTCATAGCGAATCATGATGGCACCGGTTTGTTCCGCCTGGGAGCCAGAACCGACTTCAAGATTCACTTGAGGCTCAGGGATTCCTAGTTGGGAAAAAAAAGCGCCAGACATGCGGGGATCATAATGCTGCCCGGTATGCACCAGTCGATAGTGCAACGGTCCGCCTTCGGCTCTATGCCTATCGAGCGCCCGGATAATCGCGGCAATTTTCATGAAGTTGGGGCGGGCCCCAGCAATGATGTCGATCAAAGGCATTGATGCTTCCAATTAATGCGGTACGAACTGTTTACATGCTTCACCGGTAAAGGGTTACCGTGTCGCCATGCCGTTTTTGTCATTCCGACCAAGGGGATAAATCCTGTTTTCAGGTGAACTCAAGGGCTCTCTTCAATGACTTTTTTTGTCTATGAATTGTGACGCTATATGTTCAAGCTCGATAATATCCTGCGGATGGCTACTCCTGTATTCAGATTCCTGGATTCGTAGTGTGGCGATTCGTTCATCCACATTAACGGGACTAATTAGGATTCCGAATCCTGATATGCTTCCCGGCTTGCCAAAAATGCGGTCCAGCATACGATCACCTAATTCACTCTTGAAATGGCCGGCCTCCCAATACCATTGCATCTTTGTCCTTCGGTTGCCTTGAGATGGAATTGACTCCGTTGAGATTTCATTGAAACCACTGAAGTCCCACAGCAATACAGGCTTGGCCATCAGTTCATTTGGTTCGGTTGCAACGATATTTGATAACGTTCGTAACCAAGTTTCATACGCGGGCCAATGACCCGTTATACGGATAGTTTCAAGAAGATGAGCATGATATGGATAGATAACAAGATGCAAGATAATTCCATGGCTACGGCATAGAGTTATTACTTGGCGCAGATCATCTAATGCTGATGAAGAACGCCCATTAGAATAGAATATATTAACCGGACGACGAAGATTAGCTTTAATATATTCAGTATCTTTCTGCCTGAAAACAGCCCAATAGCCCTCATCCGCTTCTATTTTTAGGTAATCCCGCATAGGATTGAAACCCAATTTTGTCAAATTTTCAGAATATGGATTGCTCTGGCTTCCCAGTGTTTGCACTGAATCAAGAAATGCGCCTAGGGTAAACATTGATTCTGCATAGTCTTTAGCCTTGTAAAATTCACGCGATGGATTGGCTGAACCATCAAGATTGATGAGTAGCCGTTCAGTTTCGCTTTCTTTGTGTGCCGTTATTCCGGATTGTCGGCGAACTTTTGAACTCACAAGGAAATCAAAGAAATCAAGACCCCAGATCACGATTTTGGGCTTAATCGCCGTATGCCCTTCCGCATTGGCCAAAACGTGTTGTAGGTAATGCAAGGAAGTTGAAGTACTTGTTCCAGGAAGGGCCAGGTTAAATACTGGACGCATTTGCAAGGGCCAAGCGGAATTATCCGGATCAAATCCCCACTCCATGCGTGAGTTGCCGATGATCAGTCCTTGTGGCTGCACACGCAGTACTTGATATGCCTTTGCCATACGGCCATGTTCCTCTGCTGTGGGCTTGATACTGTTGAAGCCAACTCTATCAACAAACCGAAATAAGCCATATGGGTCTATGACGAAATTGAAAACGGCCACAACGACTATGAGTGCTCCCGTCAGTCCTAGCCAGAGTTTGAGGTATCGCTTCATGACTCCAGCGATTCAGAACTGGAAATAAAGGAACTCACTAGGCCTTGCTAGCGACAGCAGTCCACCTGCAAGCACAACAGCCATTACTACCGCCCAGCCCCTGTTGTCAGACCAGACCAAGCGCGTGCTGGAACTATCAGGTTGGTAATCTAGCGCCGGTTTGAATTGGCTCATCATTTGTTGGGTATTAGGTGCTAGAAAAACAACAGGGAGAAGTGCCCCAATCCAAAGAAATGTCATCATAAATTGCTGCCCACCACCGGGTGCGAAGACAATCCCAATATTGCTAAGGAGATGAGCAAAAGTGCCTGCGTGTAAGGCAATGGCATCCGGAAGTGACGCGCCGTTCAAGCCTATCATGGCTCGTAGAATTGAAATAGCGCTATGAAGGGTCGGCGCTCTGAAGAAAACCCAGCCGACTACAACGACAAGGAAGGTCAGCGACACACCCAAGAATCGACCTCCAACCGAGGTACGGGTTAAATCATGGCCCATTCGAATGCGTAGTCCTTGCCACGCTTGGTGAATGACTAGATACAGACCATGCAATCCCCCCCAAATCACATATGTCCAACCCGCGCCATGCCAAAGTCCACCAAGCAGCATTGTAGTCATCAGATTGATGTAACGGCGTGCTTGTCCTTTTCTGTTGCCCCCCAAGGATATGTAAAGATAATCGCGTAGAAAACGTGATAGCGTCATGTGCCAACGGCGCCAGAAATCAGAAATATTAACTGCCTTGTATGGAGAATTGAAATTAAGTGGCAAGCGCACGCCAATCATGTATGACAGGCCGATGGCCATATCGGAGTACCCTGAAAAATCAAAATAGAGTTGCAGGGTATAGCTTAATGCACCGCCCCATGCCTGAAAAAATGTAAGCTGATCGCCTTGTTGGGCACTCGAAAACACTGCAGCTGCATAGGGTGCTATACCGTCCGCCAGAACGACCTTTTTGAACAGCCCCATCGCAAATACTGACGAACCAACTGTTAAATGCTCGATATTTATGCGGTAGGTTGATGCTTTCCCAAATTGAGGCATCATTTCCTTGTGATGCAACACCGGGCCCGCGATCAAATGCGGGAAATAGGTGACAAAAAGGCTGTAATGAATGAAATCAAATTCCTTGGCTTTGCCTCGGGCGGAATCTACGAGAAATGCAATCTGAGTGAACGTGAAAAACGAGATGCCTAGTGGCAGGATGACATCTACGAATCCATATGAAGTATCAAAACCAACATTAAAGTTATCTATGAAGAAATTTGCATATTTGTAGTAACCGAGCAGGGCCAGATCACCGATAACACCTATTGCCAGCAAATGTTTACGTCGGGTAGAGCCAACATCATTGCCACGAGCAAGCGTATATCCAACTAAGTAGTTGAAAACGACAGAGGCAAGCAACAGGCCAAGGTAAGCGGGGTTCCACCAGCTATAGAAAAATAGTGACCCACTGGTAAGCCAAGTTGCTGCTAGGCGCTGACTGAAGCGCCCTAGCCAAAAGAAGATAATCAGCAAGACAGGCAAGAACAAAAACAAGAACTCGACTGAGTTGAATAGCATTCTTCTATTTGCCGCAGCAAACCGGTTCTATTGACTCAATCAACTAAAGACTTCGCCCGAGGGCGGTCCCATAAATAATTTTATAGTTGGCCACACTTCTGCTCCAGTTGCGCTCCTGCTCGACAAACTGTCTTCCGTTGGCTTTGATTGCAGCCCCTTTGTCAGCCAGATTAAGTGCGTTCACAGCCTTATGGGCAAAGTCATTCTGATCCTCAGCCCGGAACAGAAAACCCGTGATGCCATCCTTGATCAATTCTTTGTGTCCTCCCACATCGGACGCGATTAACAGATGGCCTTGAGCCATGGCTTCGAGGGGCTTAAGCGGGGTGACCAGTTCGGTCAGTCGCATTGCATGCCGGGGATAGGCCAGCAAATCAACCAGGTCATAGTAGCGGCTGACTTCGCCATGAGGGACTCTTCCGACAAAGACAATCTTGTCGGTAACACCAAGAGCTTTCGCCTGAGCCTTTAGGTTATCTTCCTGCGGCCCCCCGCCTACCAGCAAAATACGAATCTGTGGGTCGCTGGCAAGCAATTCCGGCACCGCCGCTATGAGCAGATCCAATCCTTCGTAGGCGTAGAACGAGCCTAGGAAACCGATGACCCGGCAGCCTGAAAAACCAAGCTGTTCCTTGAGGGCGGAGTCGGGACCGGCGCTGAGATGGAACTGCTCGATATCCACCGCGTTGGGCACCACACCTATCTTTCCAGAGGGTACTCCACGGGAAATCAAATCGCCACGCAAGCCTTGGCAAATGGTGACAACCTGATCCACTGCCTTGACGGCACGGGTTTCCATGGCCCGCGTGAGGCGATAGCGTAGACCATCTTCTTTCTGTGTACCGTGATCCACTGCCGCATCCTCCCAAAAGGCGCGAATCTCATACACGACAGGGATGCCGAGTCTGCGTCCCACATGGAGTGCCGGAAAAGCATTGAGGACAGGAGAATGTGCATGCAAGATGTCCGGCTTCAGTTCTTGCGCCAGTTTGAATAGGCGGTTTTCTGTGGCATGCATCAAGGCCCACTGGTTGGCCATGGGCAACTTGCCAAGCACGCCCTGTGGCTGAGGGGTTCGATAGAAATGCAGTCCGCCAGCCTCTTCTTCGAGCGCATCGCATTTCATCTGCTTTGGGCTAGTGAGGTGAAATGTCTCCCATCCCAGTTTGCGCTGCTCCCTCAGGATGTTTGCGCTGCGAAATGTATAGCCCGAATGAAGCGGCAGGGAATGATCAAAGATGTGAAGAATACGCACAGGCCTGGTCATGCCCCCACCTGTTTCTCGTTATTCTTGAGAAAGGCGTCGAACATCAAGAGCGACCACAAAGCAGAACTGTGATCACTGATACCCGCGGCATGCTCGTCACCCATGCGGGCCAGATTGGCCATGTCGAACAGCCCCGAATCGGCCATACGCTGGCTGGTCAGTGCATCGTGCAGTTTGCTTCGAAGCGGTCCTCTAAACCACTCCGCCAGCGGAATGGAGAAACCCATCTTGCGCCGATACATGATTTCATGCGGGAGGTAGGGCTCCAGTGCCTTCTTCAGCATGTATTTGCCCTCCGCCCCCTGTATCTTCATGGATGAGGGAAGGCCTGAAATCCACTCCAGCAGTTTGTGATCCAGAAAGGGGACGCGAACCTCCAGTGCGTGGGCCATGCTGGCGCGATCTACCTTGGTGAGGATATCGCCGACCAGATAGGTCTTCATGTCCAGGTACTGAACCTGACCATAGATATCGTGGCTTGGATTGTTGCGGTCATGCCGGCGCAGAACTTCGACGGCGTTGTATCCGTTCAGGCGTTTTTTGAAGGCATCGCTGAATATGCGGCTGCGCATGGCGTTGCTGCATACCGATACGCCATGGAAATAGCCAGCCACGGTATCACGCCCCAGAGCCTCGAAGGTGGATTTTGCCCGAAACACTCTTGGCGCCCAGTCCGCTTTGGGATAGAGATGGCCGAGCGTGCCGAACAGGGGCATGCGAATACCTTCCGGAATCAGGCGGCGCATGTTTTCCTCTATGCCGTGCCAGCGATAGCGGCGATAGCCGATGAAGTTTTCATCGCCGCCATCTCCGGATAGCGCCACCGTGACGTCTTTTCGCGCCTGCTCGCAAACCCGGTAAGTGGGCATGGCTGACGAGTCGGCATAGGGTTCGTCGTAAAGACGGGCCAGTTCATCGATCAGGCTGATATCGTCTGATTCGACGGTATGTACGTGGTGATCGGTATGGTAACGCTCTGCGACCTGCCGGGCATACTCGGCCTCGTTGTACCGGGGATCGGAAAAGGCGATGGCGCAGGTCTTGACCGGTTGATCCGCCAGTCCTGCCATCATGGCGACCACTGCGGATGAATCGACCCCCCCCGAAAGGAATGCACCCAAGGGCACTTCCGCCACCATGCGAATCCGCACGGCCTCCCGAAAGCGTTCGATGAACTCGCTCTGCGCATCCTCGATGGACATGCTCGGCAAGGTGGAAAACGGGACATCCCAGTATTGCTCGGGTTGTGGCATCGGCTTGCCGCGACGGACAAGCAACCGATGCCCCGGAGGTAACTTCAAGGCTGTCTTGTAGATAGTGCGCGGCTCGGGCACGTAGCCATAGCCGAAGTAGTCCTCCACAGCCTCGTCATCGATTTCACGACGAAAACCCGGCCAGGCGGTGATCGTTTTCAATTCCGAGCCCACGACCAGGAAACCATTGTCGGTGACCGAATAATGCAGCGGTTTGACCCCCAACCTGTCACGTGCCATGAACAAGACTTGCTGGCGCCGGTCCCACAGAACGAAGGCGAACATGCCCCGAAAATGCTGTACGCAATCCGGACCCCATTGTTCCCACGCATGAACGATGGCCTCGGTATCCGAACGGGTCTTGAACGTGTGACCGAGCTGGGTCAGCTCTGGAATCAGGTCGACGAAGTTATATATCTCGCCATTGAACACAACCCAGACGCTGTCATCTTCATTCGCCAGGGGTTGCTGTCCGCTCGCAATGTCGATAATGGAAAGCCGCCGATGGCCAAGGCCCACGCCCGGTTCCAGATGCAGTCCCGCCTCATCCGGCCCCCTGTGCGACTGCATGTCGTTGACGTGCTGAAGGACATCCTTGTCGATAGGGCGCTGTTCTCGCAGGTCGAAGATGCCGGTGATGCCACACATGGTTACTTTCAAGCCTGGATGGCTTGCCTCTTCATAACAGTTTTTCGTATACCGCCTGATAGGCGGACGCAGCTTGAGGCCATGAGAACATCTGCTCAACCCGCTCCCGCGCGGCTTTCCCTTCCAGCCGCCGTTTCGAACCATCAGCCGAATAATCGGCCAGCAGCAGGGTCAGGCTCGCATCGTCGCCTGGTGCGAACATCATGCCAGTTTTGTGCTCTTCGACCAACTCCGGTGTACCACCGACCCGCGTGGCAATGACCGGCAATCCGGTGGCCATCGCTTCCAGAATCGTGTTGGAAATGCCCTCGCCCAATGACGGCAGAACAAAAATGTCGAATGTGCGCAACCATTCAGACGTGTCATTACAGTCGCCCGGAAAACAGACCTGGTCTTGGATTCCAGCCTGATCGACCAGGCGCTGACATGCTGCACGCTCAGCCCCCTCACCGACGATGACTAGACGGAGCCCGGCAGTTTCTCCTGATGCCCTGCAAAGCTGGATGAATGCGCGAACCAGGGTGGGATAGTCCTTCACCGCAACCATGCGGCCGACGCTGCCTATGACGCAGTTTGAACCTTCGAAGAAGCCCGGCGGCCCGACGTCTGGGCGCCGGTCAGCACGCGGCCTGAATTTGTCCGAATCCACCCCGTTATAGATCTGGGTCAGGTCCTTCTTGGAAACCTTTACCGTGTCCTTCAACCAGCTTGCCAGATCTTGACTCACCGCGATGTAGTGATGCACCACACGACGCGCAGCACGACGCATGAGGTTGTATTTCCAGTTGGTACCATCGATATCGTACATATCGCGTCCATGCTCGCCATGAACGCGACCTTTTATACCGTTTAAGGCACCGACAAACTGGGCCTCGAGGGCATTCAGATTGCGGGTATGCAGAATGTCGGGCTGCAACTTCGCCAAAAGTTTATAAAGGCGAGGCATCCAGCTGTAGTCATGGCCGGGACGCTTGGCCAGATCATAAAACTCGACCTCCTGCGCGCGGATGTGCTTCCGGAAATCGCCATAGCCTGCCAGACAAATGACGACGTGCCGAAAACGGTCTGTCGGCAGGTGATTGAACAAATTCACCATGCCATTTTCCATGCCGCCGGTTCCAAAATGGAAGACGACATGGGCGACCAGGCGCTGGGTTGATGTTTGCTGTTTCACGCCATCAGCCTACTGGCCTACTCGGACCGTACGCAGTTCACCCTGAATCGCCGGCCAGCCGGGCTGGATGAAGTCCTGCAAGGTTTTAATCGCCGCCTCTGGCCGGTCATCCGGCATGTACACGATGATGGCCGCAGAATCATCACCCCTGCCCAACAGCTTGGACAGGGCGATGTAAACCTTGGCCTCGGCATCGCTTGTTGTCAGCCGATCAAATACCCAATACCACTTCCAGGCGATCAGTCGACGATGGCCTTCCGTCTCACGCAATTTCGTCCAAGGAATATTGAGTGCTTCAGTATCCAACTGAACCATCCTGTAACCCTCTGCAACCTTGATCCAGTCTGGGTCCTTGCTGCGTACGAGGACGTTCTCGGAACTCACCAGCTTGCGTTCAAAGTTTTGATGCCGGTAGAACTCAAGGTGAACGCCAACACGCTGGTTGCCTCGCACATATTCAACCTGGCTTTCCGCATAGGGATTATCAAAAGCCGGTTTCCAAGCGGTCATGGGGCCGGAGTCAATTTGCCAGCCAGCCACCGGGACAGGCTTGATCACGCCGGTCTCAGCGATATCCGAAACCCTGTCGATGTGTTTGATCCATAAGGCCGGTAGCATAGAAATCAGTGCGAATAGAAACGTTGCAATCAGGATACGTGTTGGCTTGGCGGCCTCATCTCCAGTTGTCCTTATGCCCCTCTGGGGCGCCTGGACGTCAGTATCCTCGGCCCAACGCATGCCTATCATGAACATGATCATGATGACCAGGCCGAAGAACAACCACCCGTAAATGATGTGATCGACCCCGACTGCCAGCCGATTACCGGACAGGTGACCGATCATTACGATCATGTAGGCCCGCAGCCAGTTTGCGACCAAGGGCACCACAAATGAGAAGCCGATGAAAATCAGGCGTCGCTTGATGCTCCGGTAATTGAGATAGGCAAAAAGCGTACCCACGACGAGTGAAGCAATCAGGTACCGAACGCCACTACAGGCTTCGATGACCGACCAACTGCCGGAAGGAATATTGAAATTATTACCTTCGCGGTAAACCGGAATACCGGTCAATTTCAAAGCCATGACGGTGAAGTCGGCCGTGAGATTCATCATCAGCGGCATGACAAACTCGCCGAATGGCACCGCGAAGAACAAGAAACCCAAAGGGAAAGCCATGGCACGTGTCAGGCGCCAGCCAAACAAAGCAGGGACAATTAGAACCAGCATGGTGACCAAAGCGAACTGTGTGACGACATTGAGCGCCGCCAGGTCCCCGAGCAACCAGGCAAACCCGGTCATGGCAACAAGAAGCAAAGTGCGTAGATCCGGCTGCGGATGAATCACGGCCAATAATTGGCGTTGCCGCCAGATCAGCCATAGCGAGATAAAGGGTACTAGGAAGGCGTGATTGAAGGTCTCCGAACGCCACCAGATTTCCACCATGGCTTCTGCGGTTCCGTAGTACCAAAACAGAACCCAGATGCTGAGCAGCACCAGCATAGGCAAGGCCACATTCCAACGCCGATTGATTCCGCCACCCAACATGAGTCTCTCCCTCTATGAATTATTTACCGCTGTCAGGTAGCTATCAATTTTGGCCAAATGGGCTTCCCAACTGTACCGCATGACAACACAGGCGCGCCCTGCTTCTCCAATGGCAGTCACCTGCACAGGATTTTCCAGCAATTGATCGATAGCAGAAACGTATTCGTTTTCCATGCCCGCTGCGATCAACTCCCGCCCAGATTCCGCCCCAATTGCATCGGTACAGGTCAATGCCGCTACAACCGGCCTGGCCATGGCCATGGCCTCCAGTATCTTGTTTTGTACACCCCGAGCGACTCGCATCGGAGCCACCACCACGTCGGCAAATTGCAGATAGGGCCGCACATCCGGCACTGTACCGGTGACGACAACGCCATCGCCAGCCAAGCTGGTCACCGTCGGTGTCGGGTTGCGGCCCACGATGTAGAACTTCACGTTGGGCCATTTCACGCGCAAGGAAGGAAAGATATCCTTGGCGAACCAAGTCACGGCATCGATGTTAGGCCAGTAATCCATGGCGCCTGTAAATACCAGAACTGGCTGTCCATTCGGATAAGGCGAAACCCTGCTTGATACGGGACTGAAATAGTCCGAGTCGACCCCATTCATGACGGTTTCGACGCGCGAAGCACACTCAGGCGCGAGACCGGCGAATAATTCGACCTCATTGTCGGTCACGAAAAATGACCGATTGGCCCAGCCCGCAATGGCTCGTTCATAAGCGAGAAGATTCTCCCCTTCGCGCCGATAGACCCATGACATAGGCCAGCGGTGCTGGGACGCGTATTGCGTCCATTTCGCCGAGTCGACATCGACAAAATCGACCAGCACCGGGACGGAGGTTTCAGCGGGAACATACTGCGCCATGGCAGAGGAAAAAATTACGATCGCCTCTATCGATTGCTGATGTAAGGTTTGCATTACCCAATTCAGGAGGCTCGCATCGCGGTAGTACGGCAAGGTCAATGCCTCACCAGTCAAGAGACCGACCAAACTTTTAAATTTCGCCAAACCTGGATTCAAACGGGCAACATACATATCCGCACACAAATCGCGAACATCCGGCAAATACTGCATGTCATCCGGATCATCGACAAAGGTGCCGAGAAAAACCGCATGCGAGCGTGCCAGATATTTCAGCAGATTATATGAACGTACCTTGTCACCCTTGTTGGGAGGGTAAGGTAGCCGGTGCACCAGATAGAGCAGATTGGCCAAACGAACACTCAACCCAGGTTACGCACGATGTGGGGGCCCAGCCAATTCGCCAACCCAATAGGCATCCGCCGCCAAGCCTCAATGAATAACCGGTACTTGGCATTGTTTGGGTTGTTTTGCGGAATCGTGTCGTGCTTGTACAGGCAATATTCGTAATAAAGCGGTGTCGGCTCGAACCCCCAGTTCTTCTTGAACGAATAGGATCCTGTCCCTTGCTTGCTCCGTCCATAATCGAACACCCTGATACCACGCGTGCAGGCACGCCGCATCAGTTCCCAATATTTGAAATCGTTTCCGGCAAGTTCACGCGCGCTCAGAGCATCCCCCGCGTAATAAGGTAAAACCTCGTCGCGGAAATAAAAGCTCAATACACTGCTTATCGGATTGCCATCGGGGGCGACCACCGTCAGCACTTCGCAATTCTGGCCAAATGCCTGCAACAATGCCTCGAAATAACGCTTGGGCAAGGCCGGCGTACCATGTCGATGGACGTTGTCCGCATACAACGCGAAAAACCGCTCCACGTCAGCATCGATCTCTGACCTCAAGCCATTCTTGATGCTCTTGCGGACCATTGCCCGTTGCTTTCGGGGAATGGCCTGCATGTTGGCCTCCTCGTCTGGCAGTATCTCTTTGCGGAAAGTGACATAAAGATCCTGGGTTGGCCACTCGGGGTGATGCGGACGCATACACCTGAACTCCAGGTGATCGACGCCCAGTTTGCGTGCCATATCCTGCGCCGCCGTTTCCAGTTGCGTTGCCGCTTCCGGCGTCCGCGCAGCGACCCCACCATAGACAGCAAACGGCAATGAACTCAGGGATTTTCCGAACAACAGGCTGCGCACATGACCAAGTGGCAACACCCCCTCGATCTCCCCGTCCCGTTCCGCGTAGAGATAGACACTTGGATGATGGAAGACATCTTCCAGAATCCTCTGCCATGCTGCCAGATGGAAAAACGTTGCTTCGGGCCGGGCCTGTACGAAGGCATCCCAACGAGCTGCTGTCGCTTTGTCGTTACGGTCCAAGCGTTTGATTGTCAGCATCGCATCAGGGGCAATCTATATAAATAGAATCCATACGGCCCCATTTGAAATCTTTGAGCAAGCAAGCCAGTCGCGCCTCCATTCGCCCGATGTTGACGTAATGGCGGAAACGGGTCTTCAGACCGATGCCAGGTATCCGGGGCTGCTCTGAGTCAATTTCCCAAGGGTGGAAATAGAACACGACCGATTGTTGATCAACCTGATTCACTTCACGGAACATGGCCCGCGATAGCACATAAGGCAACAACCGGAAATAGCCGCCGCCACTCGCTGGCAAATTCTGTCCAAAAAGACGAACCGTGGTGGCGGGTACTTCGAGCAGGTCCAACTTGACCCGATGGGCAAACCGGGGGGCATGCGGGATGCCATAGTGATCGTGTCGGATCGGGAATATGCTTGAACTGTATCGATACCCGGCTTCCTCCAGTTTTTCATAGGCCCACATCGTGTCCTGGACAATTGAGAAACTGGGAGCGCGATATCCCCTGACTTCATTCCCGGCAATGTCTTCCAGAATCAGTTTGGCCAGACGCACATCCGCCAGAAAGGCGTCATGCGTCATCTCTGTAGCGCGCTGATGCCCATAACCGTGGCTGGCCAATTCGTGGCCCTGCTCGGAAATGCGCCTGATCAGTGTCGGATAGCGTTCGGCAATCCAGCCAAGTGTGAAGAAGGTTCCCTTGACTCCATGTTCATCCAGCAGACCAAGGATGCGATCGAGATTGCGCTCGATCCGACATTCACACTCATTCCATTCACTGCGTGCAATATGCGGTGCAAAAGCCGAGACCTGAAAATAATCCTCGACGTCAACCGTGAAGGCATTAACTGTGTCTCTCGAGTCATGATGTTCCATAGTGTCTAACCTCATCGGGCCCTATTTTCTGGCACATCAAGCAGGCCAAGCTAACTAAGGACAATGGTGTACCGAAGACCTACCGGAACACCTTAATCGTTAATTGCCCAGTTTAGTTGGCGCGCAATTCCTGAAGTATTTTTCCGAGCACGGCAAGCATTGCGGCATTGCTTTTTTCGATTCGGAGCATACTTCGTTCCAGGCGGCGGATGCGCTCATCCATGTTGGATGTGCCCAGATTCGCAAAAACAGCTTCGGCATCCTCCAGTGAAATATCACTTAGATTTGCTGGTGCATCCCCTCCCAAGGCCATCAACGCCTCGGTCAAAGCCGCAGTCATTTCTGCATCTATGGATTTGGCGCTTTGCTTTGACGGTACGTGAGCCTCCGCCAGCATTTCCTCAGCCACGGCCTCCACGGTCTCTTTTGGAAAGGATTTCCTGTCCTCGAGGTAACCCTGCAACAAAATCCGGTCGCACAGGGTATTTATCTGCCGTGGAACGCCGCCTGTCGAAGCGTAGATCGCGTCATAGCACCCGGTACCGAACATTGGCTTTCCCGAATAGCCGGCGCACTTCAGCCGATGCTCAACGTAATCCTGGGTTTCCTGGCGATCCATCGCACTAATATGGCAGGTCGCAATTACGCGCTGCCTCAATTGCAGCATTTCCGGGCTTTGCAATATTGTCCGGAATTCTGGCTGGCCGATCAGGAAGGTTTGCACCAGAGAGACATTGTCAAACTGGAAATTCGAGAGCATGCGCAACTCTTCGACCGCGCGCAGAGAAAGATTCTGTGCTTCGTCCACTATAAGCAGACAGCGCTTGCCCTCGGTAGCCGCCATGGTAAAAAAAGCTTCCAGAGTCACCAGAAGATCAGACTTTGGCACGTTCTTGGTATGCACACCAAAAGCAGCACCGACGAGGCGAAGGGTGTCTTCTGCGTCAAGTTGAGTGCTGACCAATTGGGCGGCGATTACCTTTTGGGCATCAAGTTTGGCCAGCATGTTGCGCACGATGGTCGTTTTGCCTGCACCGACTTCTCCCGTGATGACGATAAACCCCTGACTCTGATTCACCCCATAATCCAGGTACGCTGTAGCACGCTTGTGCTGCTTGCTACCAAAATAAAAAGAGGGATCCGGATTGAGTTGAAAGGGTTTGCTGGTCAGGCCGTAAAAGGCTTCATACATGTCTTTAGAACCGATGGCTAAGCAGGAGTGTGATCGAGTTTTCGGTATAGGAACTCGTGGATGCGCTAAACCGGTTCCGGTTTAACGAGGCTGAAAAGGCGGATTTCTGACCAAGCGTGGTGGCATAACTCAAGCCATACATGCTTTGTGTGCTCTTAAAGTTACTGAGGTCGTCACTTTGACTCCGTAAATAACTACAGGTAGCACTCAAATTCGATTTCCCGCTAAGTTTATGAGACAAATTTACGTTTATCCCATCTTGCTTGATTCTAGAAGTTAAGAAAGAGCTAGAAGTCATGCCCAGCAAGGTTGTGCTTGTGAGAGAGTTGTTATCCGTTTGGCTATAGCTGACAGTGAGTACATCACGTGCCCCTCGCTTGATGTAAGACAAGGTCTGTTGCCTCTGAAGCGTGACCTGGTTTTGCAGGGCTTCGCCTAGAACAATAGCGTTAGCCGGCAGCCCATATGCATTCAATATATTTTGCGTCGCCGTCGCTCGAGCGTTCGGGTCTGGGTAACTGGAGGCCAATTGTTGATACAACAGGTCATACAGGCCACCGAGCCCTACATAAGTCAACGAATTGGGTTGGGTCGTGATACCGCGGTTAAGCGTGTAGGACAACTCACTCAACGGGGTTCGGTGGCTCAGGGAGTAGTTATAGATGTAACCGTAAGTGCGCTTCTGCCATTGCGCCAACATGGCCGTTCGAGGCGATGGTTTCCAATCCAGAATAATATCCGGACCGGTCGAAGTTACACTGCGACCTGCATAGTCGTTCTTATCGTTAACAACACCTAGAGAAAGATTAAACTGAGGGTCAAATCGATAGACCACCAGCGCCGAAAAAACAGTTTCCTGACTATCCGATGTCGTGCTGTTGCTGTAACTATTATTCGAACGATTATAGTTCGCCAACCAGCCCAATTTTGAATTGGAAATACTTGAACCTACCTTACCACTCAGTTGATCGCCACTATAGCCTGATGCCTCAGACGAGCTAGTCGTCTGTCTTGTTTTTTGATAGCGAAACTCATAATTCCCCTCATCCCAGAATCGGCCTTTGATATAGGGAGATACACCCCAGTTGCGAGTTTCGGTACTATTTTGATTGTTTGCGTAACCAGCACCAGGCGTGGCGCCAAATGCTGAAAGGCTTTGTTGGCCTATAGATCCGTTGGCATCTACAAATAACCAGTTTTCTACTAATTCCAACGTACCAAAAGCGTTGAGGCTGTTCTGCAAATTATTATTTTGATTACCTTGATTACCATAGATAAACTCCTTCGCCTGATAATCAAGATGCGCCTTAAGCCTTTTTGTTGCGCCTTCAATTGTTATACCCGGTGCAATTTCCGTTACCAACTCACTCACCGCTAAGTTGGACGGAGTCAAATTAATATTATCCGAGTAAATCTCTTCCAAAGTCACATTGGGTGTAATAGTCCAAGCTCGTTTTGGAACTGCTGCCGTACTTCCTGTGTCCGTAGTCGAGTTACCTCCTCCAACATTAGTATCACTACCCGGCTGGGTAGAATCGGGGCTGGCAGTTGACGACATGTCATCCTGTGCAAAGGCAGGTGCTGCAAGTAACAAGCCCGCTATAGTCAATGCGGTAAAAGTTCCTCGAAAGGTGCTTGACTCGTTACTTATCTCAATATCGCGGTACAGTGGAATCACTGTAGAACAGACCGGATGTCGGCATAACGGATTCTTAGAGCTGATCTGATGTGAATTTGAACCATTCTGCCGGACCGGTGGTGATCGATCGCTGTGGTTTTTAGGCATCTTCTTCCCCGAGTCAATGGCCCTGATTGGCGTGTTGCTCGTGGTCATGACCATAACCGTAGCCATAACCATAGCCATAACCATAACCATATCTATCGAGGGGCCCTGGCTGCGCCCGATTCAGGACAAGTAATTTCACGGGACAGGATTCAATCATCGCAAGAGCTTGTTTAACCTGACTGTGCATTGTTTGTTCAGCCGCTGCCACCAATACGATTTGCCCCATGTGTGTGGCCAGTGCACGAGCCTCGGTCGTCAGAAGCAAAGGTGGTGAATCAAAAATAATGATCCGATCCTGATATCGACTGGCCATATCTTCAAGCAGCCGGACCATCGCCTCGCTCGCCAATAATTCAGTAGCGCGAGGGTGCATGGTGCCGCTGGACAGAATCGTCAGCTTCTCGATATTGGTTTTGATCAGTTTGTCAGAAAGATCGAGCGAGTCTTCCAACAAGGCATCAAGCAGTCCGCGGCCGGGCTGAAAACCAAATGCCTTCAACACTGACGGCTTGGACACATCCGCATCCACCAACATGACTGTAGTATCCATTTCCATGGCCATACTGATTGCCAGATTGATCGCAGTGAAGGTTTTGCCTTCGCCCGGTAGAGCGCTTGTTACCATGATCAGATTGCCCTGCTCGACCAATGCGGAGCCTTTGCCTACAGCGTTGCTGATCAAGGGGCGCTTGATCACTCGATATTCTTCTGCCAATTGGCTCTTTGGCTTAGTGGGGGTAAGATAACCGGCCGATTCAAGTAACGAGAAATCAACAACAACTCGGGATTCCTGATCAGTTCCCTGGTCAGCACTAGTTCGTGCCGGGTTTGCCTTTTGTGACTCTTCGCCCCCCCTCCCAATCTGCAAATTGTGCGAGGGCGAAATTGAGGTCTCAAGAGGCGCTGAGGATTCAGGCATCTCTATCCCCGTCTTGCGCAGTTGTTCCAAACGCTTGGCTGCCTGTTCGATCAGACTCATGGTTCGCCTCAGATCCCTCGACCGCTCAAAAAGTTAACCGCAATTAACGCCAATAAAAACAACCCAATTACTCCTGCTAGCGCCATAAAGAACCGTTTTTTGTCCTTCTTGACTTGCTGCACTCTGTTATCACTTTCGATCAGCGATATGACGCCCAAAACGGGCAATTCGGTAACTTCACGAAGTGTACGTGCATCAAAAAATACTGGCCTCAACTGACTTCCAGCAAAACTGAAAAACAAACCGGCAGCGATCGAGACAAGATAAGCCCCACCAAGTAGCAATACGCGATTGGGTTCAACCGGTTTGCTGGATACTTGAGGTGGATCAATCACACGAAAATCAGCCATTCCACCCACGGCTTCAATTTTTCCAGACATTTCTGCTGATTCGCGCCGAGAGACGAGCTGATCATAGTTGTTCTTGATGATATTGTAGTCTCGTGTCAACTGGGCATATTCGGCCTCCAGTCCAGGGGCTTCCTTCAGCGATCCGATAGCCTTGCTGTATTGGCCCCCTATGCCCGCCACCCTGGCCTGAAGAGAGGCGACATTGGCTTCAGCCGTACCAAGTGAAATTTTGAGTTGCTGGTAAACCGGATTTATTTCAGTACCTGTATTTGGATTGGCTGCAGCGGCACGCTTGCGCGCAGCAATCACAGTCTGGCGTTGCTGTTCCAGTTCCCGAATCATCTTACGGGTCTGGACCACGTCGGGGTGCTGCTCTGTGTAACGTTGCAACAGCGAATCCAGATTGGATTTAAGCGCCTGTATACGGCCATCAATATCCGGTACCGCAAGAGACGCATCATCATCATTCGAGCTTTGCGCGATGGTCTGCCGCTCTTCTGAAAGCTGTTTTCTCAAAGAATCACGTGAATTGATCGCCTCATTCAACTCCATGCGTGCTTGCGCAAGTTGTTGATCCAACTCTCCGATATGATCAGCCGCGGCCTTTCCTTCACCAACCTGTACGTTGATGTTGCGTATCTTGAATTCCTTCAATTTGGTCTCAGTCTCGACCAACTTCTTTTCGTAATCCGCAATTTGCTGGTCGATAAATTGAGTGGCGTTGGAACTGTCCGTACGTTTGTCTCCCAGATTGGATTCAACGAAAATGGTGGTCAACGATTGCACCACTCGTTTAGCAACAGCCGGTACTGAGTCCCTATAGGTTAGCGTGTACAGGTTGTCCCGATCAGTACTCTTGATAGCCAACGTCTTGGTAACCTGATCAATTAACTCTTCCTTCTGCGCAGGCGATCTGACCTTAAGATCCAGATCAGCCATGTGGATCAGTTTTTCAACGTTAGGTCTATTGATGAGTGTTCGACTCAACATCTCGACCTGTTGTTCGACATTGGGTTGTACTGTGAGGCCAGCCATCAATGGCTGAAGGATCGACTGGGTATCTACGTAAACCCGAGCGGATGCCTCATACTTATCCGGCACCTTAAGCACCGCAATAGTGCCTATCAAACCGACAAGGACAGCACCAATAAGTCCGAGCCAGCGATGTTTCCACATCGCCCGCAGGTGTTTCGCTGCCTGATGGAGTAAATCATCCATGTACCTGCCTGCTCCCCCAATGAATCAAATTATGAATTTGAAGTCCCGGGCCCATACTCAGGACTTCAAACCGCCTTAAAAATCAGAACCAGCTTTGCGGAATAATCAGCACGTCACCGGGCATCATTTCTGAGTTTGCCGATACGTCGCCACGTTTGATCAGGTCACCCAGTCGCACACTGTATATCTTGTTGTTTTCCGACGTGCGTAAAATCTTGGCGCCATTTCCATCTGCAAAATCGGTCAAACCACCTGCAGCAATCATCACATCCAGCAAGGTCATCTTGTTTTTATAAGGAAGCGCTTGTGGCTTGGCGGCCTCACCTACGACACGGATTTGCTGACTATAGGGGCCAACGAAACTGGTTACGATAACCGTGACGATCGGATCCCGCACAAACTTGCCGAGTTGTTTTTCTATATCCCGCGCCAGTTCTGTCGAGTCCTTACCCATCGCCATCATGTCTTCAATCAAGGGAGCGGCCAGACGTCCATCCGGACGAACGGGTACAGACATACTTAGGTCAGGGTTGTGCCATACAATAATATTGACGGTATCGCCAGGACCTATGATGTAGCGATAGGCAGAGGAGGAAACCTCTTGTGGGGCCGGAGGATATGAACCGGTTGAAGAGCATCCGGCCACTCCAATTACAGCCATCAGGGCCAACGAGGTACGAACAGGCACAAAAGATGCCTTTGACATCCAATTCAACATGGTTTCCTCCCAAAGGACGCGCTGGATGATAATGATAGCGGATCAGATCATAACTGAAATCAACCTTTAGTTGTACCGATCAGCAAGCTGAAAAAGATGTAGCATGAAAACCACCTGCGGGAACACAACAAGCCTATGGAAGTTCATCGAGTAAGGAACCAAAACACGGCGAAATTCGAGGTAAACGCACTATGAAAAAATGCACGAAATGCTTGTTGCCAGAAACGGTACCCGGATCGAACATTGGTGCCGATGGGATCTGCGCTTATTGCCATGGCTTACAACCAGCGTCCCCCACAGTCAAACAAAACCCATCAAACCGCATGGATCTGGAGCAGACTTTAAAAAACTGCAAGAACCTTAACCGTGGTCGATATGACTGTTTGGTCCCGCTTAGCGGAGGGAAGGACAGCATCTATCTGTTGTATAAACTCAAGATTGAATATGGACTCCGGGTATTGGCCTACACAGCCGATATCAACCTTCCGAAAGTTGCCTGGAACAACATCCGCACTGCCTTGACGGTTCTTGAGATTGACCATGAAGTGTTCTCCCCCTCTCCTGCATTCATTAGAAAACTGTTTCGTTATCTATTGCTGAACCAAGAGGCTCGTGGGGCCGTCTATACAGTGTCCTATGTCTATGCCCCACTATTCGAAGGCGATGCAATCCGCTTGGCCATCGAGAAGGATATTCCATTAATCCTTGCCGGCTACTCACCGGGCCAACCCGATCCGAATCGGATGTTGTACGAATTTTCACCCAAGCTGATTCGTGAAGAAGACTGGACACCGCCCCATCTTAAAGAATGCGGTGAGTTCACTCAGGAAGATCTCGGACGGTTCTACAATCCACTTGAACTACCCAACACCACACAGTTCCCACGGTACCTTGCCCCCTACCATGCATGGGATTACGACCAAAACGAAGTGATGCGCAAAGTCACTGACCTTGGTCTTGTTCAGCGAGGCCGTCATGCAAGCCCCATAGTTAGCAACTATCCAATCAACTGGCTCATGATGTACTCGGATTTGAAACACTTTGGCTACAACCCTTATGCGCCGGAGTTTTCCGCTTTGATCCGTGAAGGCAAGGCAAGTCTGAATTACTGGCGCATCATGGCACCCCTCGTTGACTTCATGATTAGGCACAAGGTACTACTTGGCAAGGAAGTGTCACGCATTCAAAAGTGGCTCGACTTGACCGACGAAGATTTGCGCATCTGCCTGCCCGAGGGGGCCTATGACCCTCCTCTTTTACGCAACGTCTAAAATGCCGGCCAAACCCAATACAGTCCCAGACTGGCTCACACTGCGAGCCGCACTAACGCCGAATAAACCAGCCTACTGGCGACGGTTAGCAACCGGTGAGTGGTCAAATACAAATTGGGGGACCGTGGCTGATAAGGTCCATGCATTGTCAGCCCATCTGGTAGGGCTTGGCCTGCGTTCCGGTGACCACGTGGCCATCATGATGCCAACTGTTCAGGAGTGGGAGTTCTGTCACCTGGCCGTTCTTGCCGCAGGAGGCGTAATTGTCGGACTAGATGCGCATGATGCCCCAGAAAATATCCAGCACATCCTTCAAATGGTTGAACCGCAGGCTCTTTTAGTTGAGTCCAGCGAACAATTCGATCTGCTGGCGAGCCTACTGCCTGCAGCACCAGCTATCATTATTTCTCGAGAAGCAACGGCGTCATCGCGCATCAAGTCACTACAAAACCTGCTCACACCCCTCGCGGAAATTGACATCACCTTGCCTACGGTAAAGCCGAGCGATCTCGCAACCATCATTTTCACCTCTGGCAGCACGGGGCGCCCCAAAGGCATTGCCTATACCCATAGTCAGCTTTGCTTGGCTGGTGAAGCTATCCTGTCTCGTTTCCCCAGCATCAACGAGGATGCGCGGTTCCCGTGCTGGTTGCCGTTGTCGAACCTGTTTCAGCGCATCATCAACCTGTGCGCCATCATTCGCGGCACTCAGAGTTATTTTGTGGAATCACCGCGAGACATTGCAAAGCTGTTACCTGAAATTCGCCCCGAGTTTTTCGTTGGGGTACCCAGGTTCTATGAAAAGCTTTATGTCGGAATCCAAAGTGAAATTACAAAGCGACCCTGGATCCTCCGGAAGATCGTCAATTCCGCATGGATTATCGGCAATCGTTTTCAGGAAATGCAAAGAGGCCTCAGGCCACCAAGCCTGGCGGTCAGGGCAGCACACTACTTGGCTGAAACATTAGTTTTACGCCGCATTCGGGGCATGATGGGCCCAGACCTGAAATTCATGGTCAGCGGCTCAGCACCAATGCCTCTTTGGCTTCTGGAAAAAATGCATGGATTAGGCTGGCTGATAATCGAAGCCTATGGTATCAGCGAGTGCATCGTGCCAATCGCCAACAACACACTGGAGTCCTACCGATTTGGCAGCGTAGGAAAGCCACTATCCGAAAACGAGATCAAGATCGCTGATGATGGGGAATTGCTGGTTCGTGGACCTGGCGTATTCAAAGGGTATCTCGGTGACACGAGCCGGAATGTGGCATTCGAGGAGGATGGATATTTTCATACTGGAGATTATGCTCAGCTCGACGCGGATGGATTCCTATCACTGACAGGGCGAAAGTCGGAGATATTCAAAACATCAACAGGACGCCGTATCGCCCCCGTTCCTGTCGAGGCCTGCATTAAACAGTTACCTTATGTTGAGCACGTCGTTCTTTTAGGTCGTAATCGACCTGTTCCCGTTGCACTGCTTACTCTTCAAACCGAAATCCAAGCCGCCCCCCCCCTCCCCTCCAGCACTCTTCAAAGCATAGTAGCTGACGTAGAAGTCGCTTGCAGCTCACTTCCTGCCTACCAAAGGCCAGCTGGAGCCCTTGTTATCCGAAGTGCATTCAGTATCTCAGGGGGAGAACTGACTAGTAACCTGAAACTTAAGCGCAATTCGATCGAGGAAAAATTCCTTACCAACATCGATGCCCTTTATGATGCGTTGGCGCATTCAACAGATCATTCCCACTGCCTAGTTCAGGAGGTTCCATGAGCATATATTTCCTCACCGGCGCCTCAGGCGCAGTTGGCAGTGCTATCGTCCCATTGCTTCTGGCCGATCCCGACACTCAGGTAAGATTGCTGTTGCGCGCTGACTCAGACACCACCCTTGAAAAACGACTAAATGACTTGATTCAGTTTTGGGGTTTGAGCAATGTCCCTGGCCAACTAATGCGTTTAAAGGCTTTCCGGGGGGATGCTGCATTAGACAATTTTGGCTTGCCAGATGCCCAATACAACGAATTGACCAATGAATGTACGCACGCCATCCATTGCGCAGGTACGGTACGAATGAATTTACCACTGGAAGATGCACGCCATTCTGCAGTCAACTCTGCTCAGGCAATGGTTGGCTTCGCCCGTAAACTTGCTGCTGCAGGTCATTTGATCAAATTCGAGTACGTAAGCACCTTGGGAGTGGCTGGTAAA
Source organism: Parasulfuritortus sp. (assembly GCA_031291185.1). Classification (GTDB taxonomy): domain Bacteria; phylum Pseudomonadota; class Gammaproteobacteria; order Burkholderiales; family Thiobacillaceae; genus Parasulfuritortus. The sequence goes on from JARLJM010000078.1 coordinate 25,233, forward strand.
CGTCCTGGCGTCTTGCCTGAGCACTGGCAAGATAACAAGCCTGTATTTCATAATACCTACGAGCAAGCAAAGGCCGAGGCAGTAGAGATCATTCATAACGCCATCACCAAGGAAGAGCTACCTGCGACGGTACATCGTCCAAGCATGGTAATCGGCGACTCCAGGGACGGGCGCATTATCCACTTCCAGATTTTTTATTTTATTTGCGAATTTCTTTCAGGGAGAAAGACCTTTGGCCTATTTCCGAGTTTTGGCGAGGCTCGACTCGACATCATCCCAGTAAATTGGGTCGCTGATGCGATCGTAGCGTCCAGCCGCGATATCGCGACAGCAGGAAAGATATTTCACCTATGTAGCGGCCCCGAACAAGCCCCAAAACTCGAAGAACTCAAGGCATTGGTACGCAACACTTTTAAAGATCATGGCTTGAGCGTACCCAGTGGGTTAAGTATTCCACGCAGGATGTTTGCCGCCCTTGTACAACTGGCCAGCCGATTGGCTCCCGAGTCAAAACGCAAGTCGCTGTCCACGCTCCCCATTTATCTAGATTACCTCGCCGATCAACAAGGATTTGGTAATGCAGCCTACACATCCTGGCTTAAAAGCCGTAGCCTATATTTGCCAGACAAGAAGGATTACTTACACAATGTTCTAAATTATTATTTGGAGATGCACCACAGCCAACCAGCAAGAACATAAAAAATAGCTCTGTATACCTTCCATATGCATCATCCCTAGTTGAGCTCCGCATATAAATCAGGCGCGTTGGTTTTATCAATTTTTTTCACAAAAATACCAAACAAACAAAATTAAAAGCCTCTCCATTTCTGGAGAGGCTTCATGTAAGAGGGAAATCCCTTACGAGGTCAAAGCTGAGGTCTATAAATTAAGCAGTCCGCTTTGCGCGACGTGACAGACCAAGACCGAGCAAACCGATGCCAAGCAAAGCCAGGCTTTCAGGTTCCGGCACGGAGGTGCCGCGTGTGTTCATGGTGCCAGCCCAGCACCATGCACCAGGAACAGGTGTGCTATAGCAAGACGAGGTGTCATCATTAGGGTTCAAAACGAAATTACTGGCTGAACTCGTCAAAGCGATATCGGCAAAACCGCCCAGACCGTCAGCAATGCTATTGCCATTGAGGGTATGCTGAACATTAACGGACCCGAATCCACTAGCAACGTCCAACAAGCCAAAACCACTATCCCCTAAAGCTGCACCAGTAATTGCGCCACTAGCATCCAGCGTAGCCAAGTTGCCTGTAGCCGGATCTGTAAAATTGTGGCCAGTTAGTTGCACAATAGGAGTCATCGCTTGAATCAGGGCAACGTTGGAAGCCGAACTAGAGTTAAACAAGTTGATGTTAAAGGCGCCCTTGTAAATATTAACCGTACCGCCAGTGAAATCCAGATGCCCCGTCAACAGATCTGCAGCAGTGACCGTATAGCCTGAGTAGTAAAAATACAAATCGCAGGCACCACCACTACAATAAGTGGAGTTTCCATTTATTGTGCTGATAACACCGTAACCTTGGGCCTGTTGACCAACGCCATCAACGTATGTTTCGGCCAACGTTGCGGTTTCAATATTCATTGCGCCTGTACCGAAATCAATACCGTCAACAATCAAATTCGCATAGACCGGGGCTGAAGCCGCAATCGCGAGTGCCGCCATAGCCGCTGACAAAAGAGTTTTTTTCATGATATGTCCTTTTACTCTGGTTAATGAGAGCGCACTCTTGATACGCCTGCTGTAGGTATGGAGCAACAATCATGCCATTATTTAAATTAATTTAAAATGTCTTTTATATACAATGCGTTGCCAGCATACACACTCACTTCAAACATGAAGAACGGCCTCCGAAATGGTGGACTGTAAAAAACTCCGACACACCAAAACTCTTTAATTCAGAGAGGGTAACTACTGGCCACCTTGACACGATCATGCCTAAGACCAGTGCGCCCCACCTCTCTTGAAGAATCATCCGCTGTCTTCAGAACATGAACCGCGCGGCATAAGCCATAACAGCATTTTGGATCTAACTTTATTGAAGTTTTTTGAGGTATTCCTTGGAAAACACCTGATCTGGCAGATTGCGTAGTTTAAGGATGCTGTAGTCCATCACTGACCGCTTTCCAGACTCTAGAGCATCTTCCATGATCAACCGCATGGGACGTAGCTTGCCCGCAGCGAACTGATAGCCCTCATAGGTGCAGACTTTCATCAACCGGTTCGAGAGTGAAAAGAATTCTGCTTTTCGTGGGCGATAGTTGGCCTTGTCCACCCACAACATCACCCGATGGTATGTAACTCCACGGTCTATGGCAGTAAGTTCCAAAACAAAATACGGTCTCCCATCCAAGAGTTCCGTCCGCGCTATGCTTGGTGTGTAGTCACCGGAAAAATTGGCCCGTGCAAGATCTCCGTTTGCCACCTGACCGGTTAGGCGCTGAGCAAGACCCAACCGAATGGGCTGCGAGACGTCGGGCATGAACACCCATAAATCATGCCCCTTCATCAACATGATCTGCCCCCGTTCAGAAGCCGGTTCAAGTATCATTACGACCGTGTTATCGTTGCCCTTTGAAAGCACCCGATATTTACGTTTCTCTGCATTCTGATCTGGAGCAGTGCTGGTGATATCAATATCAACTTGAAAACTCTCAGACGGGAAACGGATTTCATCTGCTTTTTCCAGTATGCTCCGCGCCAAGGGGTCTTCTGCCGTCTGAATATCACTGGCAAAGCAAGCGGTGCTGAAAAACGGGGAAAAACAAATACTGGCCAGTAAAAATGAGAGGTGAATTGCTTTCAATTTCATGCTCATATCAGAAGTTCCTCATTATTTATCGAAACTCCAAGGTAGGGGCCCACGATGAGTCTTGTCCGCGTTGAAGGCGTGACCAAATCGTACCGTCTAGGCGAGCAGACGGTAACAGCACTGCACAATATCACACTGTCTTTTGATGAAGGCGTGTTCCTGGCTATTGCGGGACCATCAGGCAGTGGGAAAACCACCTTGCTGAATATCATTGGCTGCATAGATGCTCCGAGCACGGGGAAAGTCTATATAGACAACGCTGAGGTGACTGGCCGGTCACCCGATGATCTGGCAGACCTTCGCGCTCATACGACGGGATTCATTTTTCAGACCTTCAATTTGTTTCCTGTGCTGACTGCGGCCGAAAACGTGGAATATCCCTTGCTGAACCTGCCTGAAATAACTCGTGAGGAACGGCAAAAAAGAGTGGCTCGATTCCTTGCCGTGGTCGGGCTGGAAAAACACGCCGATCGCAAGCCGAACCAGCTGAGTGGAGGCCAGCGCCAACGCGTCGCCATTGCGCGTGCCTTGGCTATCAAGCCTCGTATTGTGCTGGCTGATGAGCCCACCGCCAATCTGGACCGACGCACAGGCGAGGAAATTTTAAATCTGATGAAGGACATTAACCGCCAGTACGGCACAACCTTCATTTTCTCCACCCATGATCGCCGAATCATGTCCATGGCTGACCGACTCATCCGCATTGAGGATGGTCGGATTGCCTCTCTGGCCATGAAAGTGAACGACAATTGGAAGTCAGTAAGGCTCGCTGCGGGGGCAGCTCAGGAAATTGGGAAAACGTCATGACACACAAGACTGCTTTGACATTGCTGGTGGGGCTGTTGAATACGCCATTGTTGGCGGCCGCTGCGGGTAGTGGGTCGCACGGGTCCGTGGATACAGTCAACGTACTGGCCGACCAGGATGCCCTCCCCCTCTCTAAAGATGATCTCTTCGGCACATCCGAACAACCCGTCGCACCGACCACCAAGAGCGAACCATCCTTGCCTGCATCTAAAGACAGCCTGTTTGACGAAGGATCCGTCACTCCGAATGCCAAGGTAGAAACATCGTATCCAATCACTGGCTTTGCCGAGACAGCATTAGCCTACACGTATTCTGATCCAGAACACTGGTCCGACGCGCTTGGTCGCCTTCAATTAAGTACCCAAGGTCAGTTTGGCCAAGGGGTCAAATGGAAAGTGACCGGACGTGCGGAATACAACGCCATTTATGATCTGACTAATCATTACGCTGACTCCGTGGCCCATAACCAGCGAACAAAATTTCAATTTGAGGAAACATATCTCGACTTTGCCACCGGCAGTCTGGATTGGCGAGTCGGCCGACAGCAAATTGTGTGGGGCGAAATGGTCGGTTTGTTTTTTGCGGATGTGGTTTCGGCCAAAGACATGAGAGAGTTCATCCTTCCTGACTTCAATATCCTTCGAATTCCCCAGTGGGCAGCGCGGGCAGAGTATTTCAAGGACGACTTCCACGCCGAAGCCATTTGGATTCCCTTCCCCAGCTATGATCAAATTGGAACTCCATTTGATCATGCAAGATCAGGGGCCGGTTCTGATTTCTACCCGTACCCCATCTCGCCAGCGGGGATCCCGATAGTCATGGGCGAGGAAAAACCAGGGACACAGCTGGGCCATGGCAATTTTGGTATCCGCCTTAACCAACTCACCAACGGCTGGGATTATTCCGGCTTCTTTTACAGTGGGATGGACAGCCAGCCAACCTTCTATCGGGATTCCGCCAACGAGCAGATTTTCTATCCCCGCCATGATCGAATCTGGCAGGCGGGTGGAACGCTCGCCAAAGACATGGGCTCTTTCGTGCTGAAGGCGGAAACGGTGTATACCAACGGTCGGCAGTTCAACGTGACCGATTTCGCCAGCAGTAATGGCTTGGTGGAACAGAATACCTTGGACTGGGTCGTCGGCCTGGACTTTAATCCCACACAAGATACCCGGGTCAATACCCAGTTGTTCCAACGCATATTCATTAATCACGCCCAGGATACGGTTTATGACAAGTACGAGAATGGCATGTCACTGCTCGTGAATCATAAATTTGCGGACCATTGGGAAGCTGAAACCATGCTCATCCACAGCCTGAACCGCAAGGACTGGATATTGCGCCCCAAAGTAACTTGGCGATTCAAACCTGACTGGCGATTGGCAGCTGGTGTGGATGTGTTTCATGGTCCACCTACCGGGCTATTCGGCCAATACGATAGCCAGGACCGTGTTTATACCGAAGTCAGGTACGACTTTTAGCGAAGACGGCGCTCAGACGTTTTCGCGCAATGCATCGACCACTGGTATTCCATACACGCGTGTAGCAGGAATTAAGGCAGCCACAATGGTGGAAAACAAACCTACCATAAAGGCGCTTATGACCACTGAAGTGATAATGCTTATGTGAGCAATGTAGGGCAAATCGGAGTTGGGTGGAGGCGGCATGGGAATACCTATGGCCGAGATAAGCAAAGCCAGAACAATCCCGATGACCACTCCGAGGATCGCGCCTGCCAGACCAATGATTGTATTTTCCAATACGATCAACTCAAATACTCGGCGTCTTCGGTTACCCAATGCCATCATGGTACCGAATTCACCTACCCGCTCAAACACACTCATATTGACGCTGTTGACGACACTCAATAGCACCATGAGGACAATGATGATGCGCAACACCCCATACTGTACATCGTACATATCAACAACCTTGGAGTAGAAGTCATTCAAGTCTAACCAGGTTTTCACCTCCAGCCCCTTAGCAGCAGCTTTACTGGCCAACTGACTGGCAACACGCTCCGTGTCACCGGTGCTTTTCAGGGACACGACAAGCGTGTTAACCCCCGCTGTTGCAAGCAACTCTTGTGCATCGGCCAATGGGATACGAACAGCGCGGGCATCATAGTCTCTGGAAAAGGTCTGGAATACGCCTATTACCTGAAACTCCAGACTGTTGAGAGCACCATCCGGTGTGTTAACCACCAGATTCATCCAATCCTTAGGCTTAAGGTTGAGAGCATGGGCAAGTCCCTGGCCTATCATCGCCCCATGAGCATCCTTATCGTTAAGGGGACGGCCTTCAGAAATCCGCATACTGCTACCGAGCCGGGCCTCACGAGCTGGGTCTACCCCTTCGCCGACAATAGGCATATCCGAGTGGCCATTGTTGATCAGGCCAGAAAAATACAACCTTCCCATGACATCATTGACTCCAGGCGTCGCGGCTATTGTCTTGCCAAAAAGCTCCGGTGCATTGATCAGATATTTTTCCGGGCTACGCGCGCCATGTTCAAAATAATCCGCCTTTGCAATTTGCAAATGCCCTGATTGGGAATGGATGAGCACCTCACCCAGTTGAGTATAGATGTCACGGATAAAGCCTCCACTCAAGATCAGTCCGACAATACCGGTAATGATGGCCAGAAGCGTCATCCCTGAGCGAGCCTTATGGCGAAGAACATTACGTAAGGCGAGTTTCCACATGATGGCCCCTACTACCGGTTATGACGCAGTGCATCGACAATGACAAGTCGAGACGCACGCCAGGCCGGATAAATGCTGGCTATCAAATTTGTAGCGAGGGCCAACAATAGTGCCTGGACGACGATATCCGGGGTGATGTTGATGCCTGCTATATACCCCCTGGACATGCCTGGTGCAGGGGGCATGGGTATGCCTATAGTCGAGATGATCTGTGCGCTCAAATAGCCCAATGTCACGCCACAAATTCCACCTATTGTCCCGAGCAGTACACCCTCGAGCAGAAACAGGCTCAGTATCCTACGACGAGGCAAGCCCAAAGCCATCGCCGTACCGATCTCCACAGTACGCTCCATGACACTCATGGTCATTGTGTTGCTGATGCTGAGCACAATAATGACCGCAATGATCAGTTTGACTACTGCCATCTGACGGGAAAACAGTGCAACTGTTTTGTTGTAGAAGTCGGCCAGTTGGGTCCACGGCACAACTTCAAGCCCCTTGAACATGGCGTTTGCACTAAGCCGGTCCACAACATCGCTAGTCATTTCTGTACGATGTAGCGTTACTATCAAGAGATGCGATCCCGTAGTGCGCAACAGTTCCCGCGCTGTAGCAATCGGAATGCGCAGAATGTTGTCATCGTAGGCCTTCATGGAAGTAGAGGTCAGGCCGCGCACGGTACCCTCTACAGCATTTATGCCTCCGGTCGCTGTATTGGATAGAAGAACGACCCTATCACCGGTTTTTACACCAAGGTTTGCCGCAAGCCCGGCACCCAGAACGATGCCTTTTGGATCCAGGTTTGAAGGGAGTTTCCCCTCTATAACCAGCAGATTGCGGGATGAAGGATCCAGATCGGGATCAATGCCTTCCCCAATAAATGATAACGTGCTGTCACCATGGCTGATCAGACCATTAAAATTGAGTCGTGGGGCGACAGTTGCTGTTTCAGGAAGTTTTCCCAAGAATTGGATGGCTTGCGTTTTTGCTGGCATCAAATAGTGGAATGGATCTGCCAAGCCGTCCTTGTGGTATCCCTGTTCGGATATCTGGATGTGACCTAGCTGATTAACAGCGAGGTTTTTGTTCGCCCAATAAATCCATTCGATATAACCAGCCGATAGCATCATTGCAACCACCCCGAAGGTAATTGCAATGATGGCGATAATGCTCCGGCGTCTCTGGCGCAGAATGTTCCTTAGCGCAAGACGAGAATCGATAGCAAGCGTTCTAAACGTGATAATTGGCTTGTTCATGACAACGCATCAAACAAGCCTGAAATCGAATTAAAAGCGTTACGCACCGTCATGATTTTATTGAAGCTGAACGAAGAGAAGCCTGTTCGGGTAGCCATCGAGCTTGCATCAGACTTCACTTCTGCCCGGCCTACCTCACTTGATATCCATGCCAATCCTGTACAACTTGGCTAGAACGGCAAAAACCATCAACGAAGTTCCACCATTAAATAGTGTCATCACCTCAAAGTTCATGATGTGATAGCTGCCGACAATTCGGCCAATACCGGAGACGAAACAGATGACAATTCCGATAAGGGCAGCACTGTTTGAGATTAGCGAAAGCAAATTTTTCATGGCATACATTTCCTGTTTGATAGGTTAATTGAAGTTCGCTCCAACTTCATCGCCAAGAGCGGGGTTCGCCCCATCCATGATTCCTGCGACTCCTAATCATTCCTTTTTAGCTGTTTGACCATGGGTATCAGAAAACGGACTGGAATGGCGTAGGTAATACCAGATGGCTCACTAAGGGCCGATTCCTTGGTGGATTTGACGAATACCATATTGACTATTCCCACAATCTTGCCATTCCGCACGTCAAACACTGGGCTTCCGCTGTTGCCTGGATAGGCTGTGGCATCCAGTTGCAGTACATCAAAGGGAGAGGCCATTGCATGGATCATCTTGGATGTAAGCTGGCCTGAAGATGCGGCGGGAATCACAACGGGGGTAATGGCTGAGACCATACCGTGGTGCGTAACGGGGTAGAGTCCCAGGACCATACCGATTGGAAATCCAGTGAAGGCTATTTCATCTCCCTCTTTAAGCCCGGCATCCTGGGCCAATTGCAGGGCAGGTAGCGGGTTGCCTTCAATCCGGAGCAGGACTAGATCGTGCTCGACATCAGCAGCTTCCAGATGTGCCATATGCATTACCGCACTTTTTCCACGCCCGGAAAATACCGCGATCTGCTCAAAATGTTCACTATCCAGTACTGCGGGTAGAACGTGGTGGTTGGTTACCACATGGAGACCATCTCCGACTACAAAACCGGTACCCCGAAATTGCGCGGGCGGGTTATTGGTAGAAGCATAGGTACCTACAGCAACAACAGAAGGCCTAATTGCATCAATCAAATCGGCCAATGGTTTTGACCAAGCTGATACAGATTGCAAACTACAGAATATCAAGACCAACAGATATGCCTTGCGATCCATCTCATCTCTCCTTTATCCAGCGTCTCACGCTCCAGGATGCCAAGCCCACCAGCAGCACCAAGATGGCAAACAGGATCATGCCCTCCGGGTCAAGTTTTCTTGTTAGCACAGCAAATCGATCAATAAAGACGGCAATAACCACGGTTCCTGGCATCATGCCCAATATCGTGCCCAAAACAAAGTCTCGCAGATGGATGGATGAAATCCCCACTGCCATATTGACGCCATATTGACGATAGCGAACGGCGCGATAGGTACCATTCTCAGGGCAATGACAAACAAGATTCCATGCTTCACGAATCGTTTACCCAGACGGGTAACCTGTTCCCCTGCCATCTGCCCAATGATTTCGCTCCCCAGCCATTTTCCGATACTAAAACTTACAACTGCGCCCACTGTAGAAGCCGCCAGGAGATAGGCACTCCCCCACACGGGGCCAAAAGCGAGAATGCTCACTACAGCCAGGAACGTTACTGGTACTGCGAACAGGCTGGCCAGCGCAATGACTGCAACAGAGAGGTAAATCCCCAATGATTGACCAATCTGTCGAATCAACTGCACCGATCTGTCGATTTCCAGCCAGTCCGCCAGTGGAGTCCAACGCCAGGAGATCACAAGTACAAGAAGGCCAATCAACACACCTAGCCGCAGAGTCAAATGATGGCGTTTGGTGTGGAATAGGTTTCGATCTTCACCACCTATAGAGCTATAGGACGCTCCAGATACTGTGGATTTAAGCACCTTCATGCCGAATCCTGTTTCCCAGAATTTCAGCGAGGGCATCGATATGACCAGGTTCGAACATCGTACCGTGCAAACCAGGCATTTCCTGTTCCAGCAACTTGGTACCGAACACACGCCGCCAAGGTGAGAACAGCCAGTGATCCCAAAACGTCAAACCCGATGACTTGATCAACAAGGTATTCCCGTCATATGCCGATGGCCGATAAGTCATCATGGCTCTGACTTGAGCATACAGGCCAGGGTCGTTCAGGGTTGTTGCCAATTTTCGACCATTTACATGGAAATCAAAAACATGGAAAGTGCGTGCCATCCAGGCCATGAGCCGCCAGATCGCAAAACCACCTGGGGGAAGTTTTGCCATCACCGTGTCGACCAGAAACAGCTCAAGCACATTGAGGCCACGTTGTCTAAGATTCCGCGCAGTTTCAAGAGCTGCCAGCCCACCAACGGAAAAACCGGCGATGTAAACTTCTTGCTCGCCCCTTGCCTCGATACGTTCTGCATATAGCGTTGCCAACTCTACAAACCCAATATCCGGGTTGTCACTTGGCGGTTGCAGCATGTGCAGATCGCAAGCCCCTTCCATCGCCTTGGCCAACGCACGGAACCGTAGCAGATCGCCATGGCCCGATGCCGCCAGGTAAAGCGTAGCCTTACGAGTAGTCGTACCCAGGCTGATCAGCATGCTGGGCATGCCCAGTTTCTCGGATAGCGCTTCAGCCATGGCCGCAACAGTCGGACACTCGACCAATTGATGCAGTGTTACCTTGAGCCCTAATTGCTTTTCGATGCCGGCCAAAATACCGACTCCAGCGAGCGAATCTCCTCCATGCTCAAAAAAATCGTCCTGTACGGTCAGACCAGGTCGGCTCAAAGTATCGCGCCATACTTGCAGCAACTCGCGCTCCAACTTGCCATTCGGCTCGCGCGCCTGGCGGTCAATCTGCAGAAACGCCATTTCTGGCAGTGCTGCATAATCGATCTTGCCTGTTGAAGTAATGGGCAATTCTGACTGAATGCTATAACGGGCAGGCAGCATGTAATCCGGCAAACGTCCGGCAAGACGCTTTCTAATGAAATCCGCATTCATGACCCGCGATGACGCCACCCAGGCATGAATTGCCTGCTTGCCTTCATTTTCGACCAGTTTCACTGCGGCCTGCTTGACCCCATCAATGGATTGCAAGGCCACCTCGATCTCACCAAGTTCGATACGGTATCCACGCAACTTGATCTGCCGATCTTCCCTTCCGACGAAATGCAACTGGCCATCCACCCCAAGCCAGCCACGATCCCCTGTGCGGTACAGACGGCCACCCGACAGGAAAGGATCGGTGATAAAGGACTGAACATCCAGATCTGGACGATTGAGATAGCCGCGCGCCAGCGTTGAACCGCCGATATGAATATCACCGATGACGCCAAATGGTGTGGGCTTCAGATCGTGATCAAGCACATAGATACGCGTGTCATCAAGCGGCTGACCTACCGGCAAGGCCAGCAGCCCCTTGTTTGACAAGCAACGCCAGGATGTAGCGAAAATACAGGCTTCCGTCGGGCCATACACGTTGAACAATGTTGCTTTTGTCTCATGTTCAAAGCGCTCCGCCAACTCTGGAGAGAGTACTTCGCCCCCGCTACACGCCACTCTGAGTTTAAGACCAGGCCGACCAGCAAGGCCATCAAGAAAGCGCTGCAAAGTCGAAGGCACGAAGGCCATCATCGTGACCCCGTGCACAACAGCAAACGCAGCAAGCGATTCGGGCAAGAGCCTGCCGGCAGGAGGAAGCGCAACGCTCGCGCCATGGGTCAAGGGCACGAGCAATTCGATCAGTGAGGGGTCGAAATTGATTTGGGTAGCCTGCGCTGAACGATCCTGATCCGTCACCCCCCAGGATCGTGCGATCCAACCCAGCCTTCTGGACAAGGCGGCATGCTCAACCATCACCCCTTTAGGGCGCCCCGTAGAGCCAGAGGTATACAACACATAAGCTAGATCACTCGGTTCAATATTGATTTCCAGCGTAGCGGGGCTTGCCAACTCGATATCACCCTCAACCAGTCGGCAAACCAGACGCGGTACGGGAAGCTCGCTGAACAGTTCCTGATCCAACTCATTGACCAGCAAGACGCCGGTTTGGCTTTCTTCTAATATGTGTGCAAGCCGGGCAACGGGGGCTTCCACATCCAGTGGCAAAAATGCCGCCCCGGCCTTGGCAATCGCCAGAACACCCACCACCACTTCGGGACCACGAGCCAGCGCAAGCGAGACAATGCTACCGCGCCCTACTCCGAGTTTGATTAAGCTGTTCGCAAGTCGGTTAGCCTGCTTATTGAGCATGGCGTAGTCCATCCTGCCGCCGTCCCATACCAGAGCTACAGCGCCGGGGTTCAGACTAACCTGATGTTCAAAAAGCCGAATGAACGGCACGACATGGTCATATCTGGCCACATCCTTATGGAACCCTTCAGTTAATCCCCAGCGCTCTTCAGGTGGCACAAGGCTCAGGTCCTGCAAACGGATATCTGGTTGGGCCACCATTTGTGTGAGCAGGTGATCAAGTCGGCGTCCGAACAGTTCCATTTCTGCCGAACTGAAATAGTCTGAACTCCCCTCCAGAATGAGTTCAACGTCCTGATCCGGCTGAAATTCGCAAATGGTCACGCCCAGCGGATAGCGCGCCATACCCGAAAAGGTCTGGTGCGAGGCAGTTCCAGCTGTGGCTCCATAAACGCAGCTATAGTCCTGACGCTCGAAGGAAAGCAACACATCAAATATGCCCCCCCTTCTCTTTCGGATAACCTGTAGCGCCCGACCCAATTCGCTGATCGGGTAGCGAGGGTGTCTATATGCATTTCGTAATTGCCCTGAGATTGAAGCGATCAATCCGCGGACAGGCATGTCCATCTTGACGTCAAGATGGAGTGGCATGACTCCAACAAACATGCCAAGGGTCGCCTTGTACCGCTTTCCGCCCCGATTCAGGCTGGGGACACCGATGATCAACTCGGTGCGATTAGAGACACTGGCCAGGTAGATAGACAAGGCGGCCAGAAACCAGTGATAAGTCGTCGTTCCGGTCTCCGCAGCCATGCGTTCCAGTCTGTCGTAAGCTGCGCGGAGGACCGGGTGTCTCTGGATGTGCGCATCCGGTAGTGCCAAGGGCTTTCCCGACTGATATCGGCGCTCAAACAGTGGCTCCGGCAATTCCTTGATCTGCTCTAGCCAATACTGGCCATCGCGTTCGAACGCGGATGAGTTACGATATTCCAGAGACTCCTGGATAAAGTTCAGATAGCTTGGCGCCTGTACGGGGTCAGGCACACGACTCGCCTCCAGCGCGTTATACAACTCACTCATGCGTTGGGATATCCAGGAGGTTCCCCAACCATCCATAATCAAATGATGGAACTGGATGACGATATAGTAGTGTTCCCTGCCACCTTGCAATACAGCGAATCGCCAAGGCGGAGTTCCGTCAAGTCTGAAAGGTACTTTTATCCAGGCCTGCTCCCAGTCTCGCATCGCCGCCCCTGGGTCATGAACCTGGCTCAAGTCAACCAAGTTGATTGAATATTGATAGTGGGACAGAAGTAGCTGGCTGCCATTTTCAAGAGGGGCCAATCGCAAGGCATCGCTCTCGACAACCAGGAGATTCAATGCCTCCTGAAAACGCTGCGGACTAAACGCTCCTTTGAGTTCAAGCGCCCCACCAATATTGAGATGCGTGCTCTCGGGCCAAGCTTGCTGGTCTAGCCATACCTCACGCTGACTGAGTGACAACGACAGCGTTTGCTTATCCATGGCGATTACTCAATTAAGTTTGCCCCAGCGCCCGATCTGCTCGACTGCATATCGATAGCCAATCTCTATTATCTCTTCTGCCTTTTTGTACCCCATCATCGGATAGTGGGTTACAGGAGGTTCAAGATAATAGTCTGCTAATGCAATTGTTCTGTCACGCTGAGCCTGCCCACCTATATGGCCAGCCTGCATGAGGATATCTACGATACTCGGTATTTTTTTTGCCGATGGGGTCAACCTGGATTTCAGCACATCACGAGGCCTGAGTTCGGTCAGGCCAGGCGGAGCCTTCAGGTTTTCCCGCACATCGACATCAATGGCAATAACAGTACCATGATTGCGCCTCCGTTCCAGGGCCGTTCCCAGCCGCGAACGCATTGCAGTAACCGGCACGTTTTCAAGTATCGCCCCATCTACGAGTAAATCGCCGTTATAAATAACAGGTGGCAACAATCCGGCCGGTGAATTGCTCGCCAACAATGCCCGCCAGAGTTGTCCATGATCTAGGACAATGGTTTCGGCTTGGCTGAGGTTGCACGCCGTAGCAAAATACGGGGTCCAAAGTGATTCGATCAAGATTTCCCCAAACACCTGTCTTAGTGCACTTGAATACGGTACGTTTGAAAGAATCGATAACATAGGAAAACCGATCCTCAAGCCACCACGCGCAAAGCGAAGAATCTGGTGGTGAATTTCCTCCCGTGGTACGCCAAATGCGTATGACGCCCCAATTATTGCGCCCATACTGTTGCCACCAAGGACATCGACCGGAATTCCCGCCTCTTCTATCGCACGTAGCACCCCCAAGTGAGCAAAACCACGAGCCCCACCTCCACCTAGGACCACCCCAACCGCTCTTCCCGTCAGAAACCTTGAAAGCCGTTCATAATCCTTAGCCAAACCAGCACGTATTGGATAGATACGTTCGACATCTCTGCCTTCACACCATTGGCATGTACTCTCTGCCCACTGTGCATTTGCGGGATGAAGAACAGCAAAATGCTTGCGTAGCAAGTCAAACCCAGGCTCATCAACGAACACCATTTCCATGGCATTTGTTTTTTTTGTCATGCCCGCATTCGC
>JARLJM010000079.1 GCA_031291185.1 Parasulfuritortus sp.
CTTGACCACCCGGTTCATGGACTGGTTGAGCGCGTTCCGATGCTCGGTCTGAAAACCCGGCGTATCGACGAAGACGAATTGCGCCTCGCCTTCGGTGCGCACCCCGAGGATGCGGTGGCGCGTAGTCTGCGGCTTGCTGGAGACGATGCTGACCTTGGCCCCCACCAGATTGTTGATGAGCGTCGATTTGCCAACGTTGGGACGACCGATGACTGCGATGTAGCCGGCCCGGGTGATCTGGTTCATGTCATGCTCAATTTGCTGTAAGCCGCTTGTGCGGCGGCCTGCTCGGCCGCCTTGCGGCTGGCTCCGCTGCCTTCGGTGACAAGTTTCAGGACGTCGACCCGGCAGGCGACCCGAAAGGTTTGGGCGTGGGCCTGGCCGGAGGTGGCCAGCAGCTCATAGCTCGGCAGGCCGTGACGACGCGACTGCAGCCACTCCTGCAGCAGCGTCTTGGCATCCTTGCCGTGAGTACCCGGATCAACCTGGTCAATGCGGCTGCCGAGCAGTTTTCCGACTACGGCCTGAGCCGCCTCGAAACCACCATCGAGGTACACGGCGCCAATCAGCGATTCGAGCCCATCGGCCAGGATGGATGGCCGTTCTGCGCCACCGCTTTTTAGTTCACCTTCACCCAGTCGCAGGTAAGTCCCCAGATCCAGGTCGCGGGCGATCTCGTAGAGCGGCTGCTGGTTCACCAGATTGGCACGCATCCGGGACAACTGGCCCTCGCGGAGTTCGGGAAAACGTTCGTAAAGCATCGCACCGACTACGCAGTTGAGGATGCTGTCGCCGAGAAACTCGATACGCTCGTTGTTGTCGATGCTGTAGCTGCGATGGGTCAGGGCCTGGGTCAGCAGGCCGGCCTGGCTGAAACTGTAGCCCAAGCCAGTTTCCAGCGTCTTCAGACTCATCGCCGCCATGCGGGCGCTACTGCTTCAACGGAGCCGAGGCCGTTGCATTGAGGTCCACGCAGAGGCTGATACCGCCCGTCAGATGCTCCTTGCGGCTGATCGGCACGGTCAGGGTCAGGGTGCCGTTGTCCCGGTTTATGTCCATATCGCGGGACGTGATGTCCTGGATGAAGTTGACGTTAAGCCGCGCATCCATGGTCTTGCGCAGGTCCGCATCGGACTGGTCCGTACCCTCGGCCAGGACGCTTTCCAGGGAGTGTTTGATCGTGAAGTAATCGATATACGCCGGGATCACCTTGAAGCTGACCAGGGCGGCGGCCATCGCGAGGCCAAGCAAAAACAGCAGGCTGATCAGCGTCAATCCACGTTGGTGATTCATGTTGCCTCCTTATTCGATGAAATGGCCGATTCGACCGAGTTCGCCGAAATTCCACCAGATCATGAAGGCCTTGCCGACGATATTGCGATCCGGCACGAAGCCCCAGTAGCGGGAGTCGTTGCTGGCGTCGCGGTTGTCGCCCATCATGAAATAGTAGCCTTCCGGCACTTTGCACTTGAAGCCGCGGTCATTGTAGGAGCAGTTGTCCCGATAGGGGAAATCACCGCCGACCTGATACTGGATGACCGGCGGCATATCCGGCTGGGTCATGGCGATGTGGTCATGCTCGCCCAGACGCTCGTGCCAGATCTGATCGGTGATGTAGTTCAGGCCGCTGGCGACATAGCTGTAGTTGCCGGCGGGTGTCGTGGCAACCGGTGTGCCGTTGATCGTCAGGCGCTTGTCCTTGTATTCGACCACATCGCCGGGAATGCCGACCGTCCGCTTGATGTAATCCAGGCTCGGATCATTCGGGTAGCGGAATACCATTACATCGCCGTGTTTCGGTTGGCTGACTTCGATGATCTTCTTGTCGACGACTGGCAGGCGGATGCCATAGGTGAACTTGTTGACCAGGATGAAATCGCCGATCTGGAGGGTAGGCATCATGGAGCCAGATGGAATCTTGAACGGCTCGACCAGGAAGGAGCGGACCAGGAATACGGCCAGGATGACCGGGAAAAAGCTCTTCGAGTAATCCACCAGCATCGGCAGCTTGGCGTCCTTGCTCCGTCCCCGGCCAGCAGTCAGCGCATCGACCAGCCAGATGACGCCGCTGACGACCAGGGCGGCGAACAGTATCAACTCGAAATTCATTATTTATCTCCAACTTGCAGAATGGCCAGAAAGGCCTCTTGCGGGATTTCCACGTTGCCGACCTGCTTCATGCGCTTCTTGCCTTCCTTCTGCTTCTCCAGAAGTTTCTTCTTGCGCGTGATGTCGCCGCCGTAGCACTTGGCCAGCACGTTCTTGCGTAGCGCCTTCACGGTTTCCCGCGCAATGATGTGGGAACCGATCGCCGCCTGCACCGCCACGTCGAACATCTGGCGAGGGATTAGTTCGCGCATCTTGGCCACAAGTTCCCGACCGCGAAACTGCGAGGTCGAACGGTGCACGATCAGGGACAGGGCATCGACCTTCTCGCCGTTGACCAGCACGTCCAGCTTGATCAGGTCGTCGGCACGGTATTCCTTGAACTCGTAGTCGAGCGAGGCATAGCCCCGGCTGGTCGATTTCAGGCGGTCGAAGAAATCCATGACCACTTCGTTCAACGGCAGGTCGTATTTCAACATGACCTGATGACCCATGTATTTCATGTCGACCTGTGCGCCACGCTTCTGGTTGCACAGGGTCATGACGTTGCCCAGGTATTCCTCCGGCACCAGGATGGTCGCGGTGATGATCGGCTCGCGCACCTCTTCCATCTTGGACGGATCGGGCAGCTTGGAGGGGTTTTCCAGCAGGACCACCGTGCCGTCCTTCATCACCACTTCATATTCGACCGTCGGCGCGGTGGTGATCAGGTTCTGGCCATATTCCCGCTCCAGCCGCTCCTGGATGATCTCCATGTGCAGCAGGCCGAGGAATCCGCAACGGAAACCGAACCCCAGTGCCTGAGAGGTCTCCGGCTCGAAATGAAGCGAGGCATCGTTCAGTTGCAGCTTGGTCAGCGCGTCACGCAACTGGTCGTATTCGTGCGAGTCCACTGGGTAAAGTCCGGCGAACACCTGCGATTTGATTTCCTTGAAGCCGGGCAGCATCTCGGACGCCGGGTTGGCGACCAGGGTGATGGTGTCGCCCACCTTGGCGCTGGCCAGTTCCTTGATGCCCGCGGTGACGAAACCCACGCTACCGGCCGACAGTTCCGGCCGCGACACCGACTTGGGCGTGAACACGCCGACCTGTTCGCACAGATGTTCGGCACCGGTGGCCATGAACAGTATCTTGTCCTTCGGCCGCAGCACGCCGTCGATCACCCGCACCAGCATCACCACGCCGACATAGTTGTCGAACCAGGAGTCGGTGATCAGGGCCTTGAGCGGCGCGTCCGGGTTGCCGGTCGGCGGCGGGATACGGGCGATGACGGCCTCCAGCACGTCCTCGATGCCCTGCCCGGTCTTGGCCGAGCAGAACACGGCGTCCTCGGCCGGAATACCGACGATGTCCTCGATCTCCTTGATGACCCGCTCCGGCTCGGCCGACGGCAGGTCGATCTTGTTCAGCACTGGCACCACTTCCACGCCCAGTTCGATGGCCGTGTAGCAGTTGGCCACGGTCTGCGCCTCGACGCCCTGCGAGGCGTCGACCACCAGCAAGGCCCCTTCGCAGGCGGACAGCGAACGCGACACTTCATAGGAGAAGTCGACGTGACCGGGGGTATCGATCAGATTGAGCTGATAGATCTGGCCATCACGCGCCTTGTAGCGCAAGGCCGCGGTCTGGGCCTTGATGGTGATGCCACGCTCCCGTTCCAGATCCATGGAATCCAGCACCTGGGCCTCCATCTCGCGATCGGACAGGCCGCCGCAAAGATGGATGATCCGGTCCGCCAGCGTGGATTTGCCGTGATCGATGTGGGCGATGATGGAAAAGTTTCGGGTCAGCTTCATGAAAATAACAGGAGGCGCCCAAGGCGCCTCCCAAACCATTAGGAACGGTGCGGAATTCTACCCGAAAGCGGCCTTCAACCGCTCCGGATCGAGGAAATAGTGGCAAATCTCCACGCCATCCTTCTCCAGTACAGGCAGAAGCGTGCCGTATCGATCCGCCAGTTCGCCTTCCCAGCCGACAGCGACCTCAGACAGCTCAAAACCCAACGCCTCCTGCATGGCCAGCAGCCCGGCCTTCATCTCTTCACAGAGATGGCAACCGGGCCGGCCATACAGCACCAGATTGACCAACTGCGCAGTCACTCCAGGCGCAAGGGAATGTAGCTTGTGCCGTCACCACGCTTGATCAGCAGCGCCACGGTCTTGTGGCTCTTGGCGTCAAGTTCACTGGCCAGGTCACGCGCATTGTTCACCGCCGTATTGCCGACGGCCATGATCACATCGCCTGCCTGGACGCCAGCCCGCGCGGCAATACCCTGCGCCTCGTCGACCAGGACGCCGGACTGGATGCCCAGCTGACGCTTCTGATCCGGATTAAGCGGGGTCACGGTCAGGCCCGCCATTTCGGTTTTATCCTTGCCATCGACCCCAGCCTTGTCGCTTGGCATTTCGCCAACCTGCACGGTGAGCTCATGCATCGCGCCCTTGCGCCAGACGGCAATCTTGACCTTGCTGTTCGGCTTGGTCGCTCCTACCAGCCGAGGCAGATCAAATGATCTTTCGATCGGCTTGCCATCGTACTGCAGGATGATGTCGGAGACTTCAACCCCGGCCTTCTCAGCCGGGCTGCCGGGTTCCACCTCGGACACCAGGGCACCGCCGGCCTTTTTCAGACCAAACGATTCCGCCAGCTCGGCATCGACATTCTGGATCGACACGCCGATACGACCGCGGCTGACCTTGCCGTTCACCTTGATCTGCTCGGCCGTATTCATGGCCACGTCGATCGGAATGGCGAAGGACAGCCCCATGTAGCCACCCGATCGGGAAACAATCTGCGAGTTGATGCCGACCACCTCGCCGCGCATGTTGATCAGCGGGCCGCCGGAGTTGCCGGGATTGACCGCCGCATCGGTCTGGATGAAGGGCACGTAATTATCCTGGGGCAGTGCGCGCCCCTTGGCGGAGACGATGCCGGCGGTGACCGAATTCTCGAACCCGAACGGCTCGCCGATGGCCAGCACCCACTCGCCCACTTTCAATTGACCCGGGTCGCCGATGCTGACCTGGGGCAGGTTGTCGGCCTTGATCTTGATCAGCGCCACATCGGTGGTCTTGTCGCTACCGATGACCTTGGCCCGGAATTCGCGCCGATCATTGAGCTTAACGGTGACTTCATCCGCGTCCGCCACGACATGGGCATTGGTCAGGATGTAGCCGTCCGCACTGATAATGAAGCCGGACCCCTGGCCCCGCATCGGCGCACTGTGGCCATTGCCGGGCGAAGAGGGTTCGGGCATGCCAAACTGTTTGAAGAACTGGCGCATCTCGTCCGGAATCTGAGCCTGCGGCTGGGGCTTGCCGTCCACGATCGTGGTGATATTGACCACGGCGGGAGTGCTCTTCACCACCAGATCGGTAAAGTCGGGCAATGCCGCGTGTGCTGTTGTCCCTACACCCAGGGAAAGCGCAAACCATGCAACAAACCATCTCATCATGTTTCACCTCTCATGCGAATGACATTTCGTTCGTCGGGGCTCAATGGCCGGAGCAATGCGCTTCGCCCCGTCGGAGAATGACTGGAGCGGACTCCGTGCGCCGGCGCTTCAGCCAGATCGCCGCGACCACCAGGCCGGCCAGACTGCCGGCCACGGCCTGGAGTTCACCCCAGACCGAGCCCAGAAAGGCACCGGCCAGCAACAGCAGAAGCGGAACGAGGTAGCCAAACAGCACCGCACGGTAAACCGCACCATCCTCGATGCCGATGACCACGGCCTCGCCGACTTCAGCGCCGATTGGATTCGAAACCGGATATTCGGGTTCCCGGGGATGCAGCAGGCGGGCATAAAGCGAATTGCCGCAGCCCTTCCCGGCACAGGCGCCGCAGGAGGACGGGCTTTCGGAACGGACCCAAGCCATATCAGCGGAAACCCGCATCACGCGGGCAGGATTTTCAATCATTCGGACTGGCTCCTAGCGCTGTTCCAGATTCATGGCGACGAAGTCCACCGCAGCGGAAGGAGCATCACCCAGAACGGTGACCTGATACCGACCCACCTTGCGGGTCATCAGATTCATGAGACCGCGTGTGCTCTGTCCCTTGACGCTGACCATGTTCACGGGCGCAGCCTCGACGAACATCGAGATATGGCTCAGGCCGTCGCTGAATATCCAGTGCTCGACCTCGGTGTCGTGGTTGGGCAGTTTGCGTTTGACCGCGATCAGGCGCACGTAGCCAGGCGGCAACTGCTTGACCACCACGGGACTGTTCACGACCGGACGGAGATCGTCCGCCGGCGATCCCGCAGGCATGGGCACGGCAGCCTGGCTGGTCACCCCTTCGCGCACTTTAACGAAGGCATACTGAAGTAGCGGCTTGTCATTGTCGCCCACCATCACCGCCTTGAGCGGCAGACCGGTATATTGCTCGGCGCACAACCGGTAACCCCAGCGGTATTGGTCCTTGGGCACCAGTTCAATGAGCTGGCACTCCTGGCCGGCGACCCGTATGGTCTTGCCCAGGTGCAGACTGTAGTAATTGACCAGCTTGGCAGGGTTCTCCGGAAGAAGATCGGGGAAATGCCGGCTGCCTATGCGTCGTTCCACTTGCTGGCCATTCGCACCCCAAGCCAGGGTGACTGATTCGTTCTGCGTGCAGCGCACCTCTCGTGGCTGCCCGTCGAGGACAACCAGACGGCTTTCGTTGGACAGGCCATTGGGCCGATTTTCCACTTGCACCGTCTGCATGCGGTCGCCCATCTGCATCACAAAGATGCCTTCATAGGGCAGCTTGCGCGAGGCGTCCGACATGCGCGTCAGCCAAGAAGCCGCCTCCGAATCCGGGATCGCCTCGCCGGCCCACGCCGGCGAGGCGATCAGCGCCAGCAGACAGAGCAGCCACTTCATCGACCAGCCCCGGACAACGATACCGGCGTGATGTGCATTCCCGGATCACCCGCCACCGTAAAGGCATAATCCTGATGCGCCTCCATATAAGGTGCCACATCGTTCGAGGCCACATCCTCGGCCGAAGCCGGCTGGACCGTCGCGGCCTGGGTGGACTGGGGCACGACCATTGGGCCATTGACGGCAACGGGCACAGCCGGATTGCCTGGCGCCACGCTAAGAACGGTCCAGGTGATGGCAACCACGGCGGCGGCCGCAGCGGCCCAGTAGACGGGCTGGCGACTGGCTTTCGTCATGGGCGCCAGGATGGTCGGCTCCGCCGCCAGCGCCGACTTGATACGCTGTTCCAGGCTCGCCGTATCCGGGACACAGCCACGCATCGCGTCACCGATCAGACCGTATTCCGACCAGGTTCGCATGGCATCGGCATCCTTGGACAATCGCCCGATTGCCCAAGTCGCTTCATCGTCGTCCATCTCGCCATCCATCAAGGCGGAAAGCCAGGTTTCCGACGCTTCATCGGCTGGCTGAACTGCTTTATATGCTTGTGCCATTTTCACCACCTCTTGTCCTGGGACGTGCCGAGCATCGGCCGCAACTTAGCGGCGATCGCCTCACGTGCCCGAAAAATCCGGGACCGCACCGTGCCGATGGGACAGCTCATCAACTCGGCGATTTCCTCATAACTCAATCCCTCCATCTCCCGCAGGGTGATGGCGGAACGCAATTCCTCCGGCAGGGCCTGGACGGCCTCATTCACGGCCAGCGCGATCTGCTTCGACATCAGCTCGGTCTCGGGCGTACTGTGATCCTGAGCCACCAGACGCTCGTCCGGATCGTCATCGTCGTCCATGGCCTGATCGCTGATCGTCGGCATGGCCTTTTTGCGACCCGCCAGATAATTCTTGGCGGTATTCACGCCAATGCGATACAGCCAGGTGTAGAAAGCCGCGTCGCCCCGGAAATTGGGCAATGCCCGGTAGGCCTTGATGAAGGTCTCCTGGGCGATGTCTTCCACCTCTTCCGCGTCCCGCACCATGCGGGACAGCAACCGGTGCAGCCGTCGCTGATACTTTTCCACCAGCAGTTCGAAAGCGCGCTTGTCGCCTTGGCGCGCCCTTTCCACCAATTGCCGGTCTATATCCTGCTCACTCATGATTCAATCCATTGGGAACCGCCTCGCCAATGGCCTAGCCCTTCTCGGTTGCGAATCGGGTTAGTATAACCGTCATGACCCGGCATTACTGCCAGAGAGACCCCACGAATCAGCAAGAAGTTCCCAACCGGACCTGACATGCTTCACTACGACGTCCTCATAATCGGCTCCGGCCTAGCCGCCTGCACCCTCGCCCTGTCCCTGCCGGAACAGACCAGGGTACTGATGATCACCAAGAAGACCTTCGGCGACAGTTCCAGTGCCATGTCCCAGGGCGGCATCGCCGCGGTGTTTTCCAACGAGGACAGCTTCGCCGACCACATCCGGGACACGCTGGTCGCCGGCGCGGGCCTGTGCGAGGAGGAGGCGGTCCGCTACGTGGTGGAGCACGGTCCGGACGCCATCAAATGGCTGATCTGGCAGGGCGTGCCATTCGACCGGGAAAAGCCGGGCAAGAACAGCGGCTATCACCTGACCCGGGAAGGCGGCCACAGCCAGCGCCGCATCTTTCACGTCGCCGACGCCACCGGGCAGGGCGTGCAGGACACCCTGCTGACCCGGCTGCGGGCCGCGCCCAACATCGAGTTCAAGGAACGGCACATTGCCGTCGACCTGATTACCGGCCGGAAACTCGGCCTGTCCGACGACCGCGTCTATGGCGCCTACGTGCTGGACAGCGACACCGACCAGGTCGAAACCATCGCCGCCGGCCACACCGTGCTGGCCACCGGCGGCGCCGGCAAGGTCTTCCTCTACACCACCAATCCGGACACCGCGACCGGCGACGGCATCGCCATGGCCTGGCGGGCTGGCTGCCGGGTGGCCAACCTGGAGTTCGTCCAGTTCCACCCGACCTGCCTCTACCACCCACAGGCCAAGTCCTTCCTGATCACCGAGGCCATGCGCGGCGAGGGCGCCATCCTGCGCCTGCCCGACGGCACCCGCTTCATGGAAAGCCACGACGAGCGACTGGAACTGGCACCGCGCGACATCGTCGCCCGCGCCATCGACTTCGAGATGAAGAAACGCGGCCTGGACTGCGTCTACCTCGACATCACCCACAAGCCGGCCAAGTTCATCGTCGCCCACTTCCCCAACATCTATGCCCGATGCAAGGAACTGGGCATCGACATCACCCAGGAATGGATCCCGGTCGCGCCGGCGGCCCACTACACCTGCGGCGGCGTGATCATCGACAGACAGGGACGCACCGACCTGGAAAACCTCTATGCCCTAGGCGAAACCACCTGGACCGGACTGCACGGCGCGAATCGCCTGGCCTCCAACTCGCTGCTCGAATGTCTGGTCTACAGTCGCGCCGCCGCCACCGACATCGCCCAAAGCCAGCCGGCCACGGCACTGGCCCTGCCCGACTGGGACGAAAGCCGGGTCACCGATGCCGACGAACAGGTGGTCATCACCCACAACTGGCACGAACTGCGCAGCTTCATGTGGGACTACGTCGGCATCGTCCGCACCAACAAACGGCTGGAGCGCGCCGCGCACCGAATCCGCCTGCTCCGGGAAGAAATTCACGACTACTACAGCAACTTCAGGGTCAGCAACGACCTGATCGAGTTGCGCAATCTGGTGCTCACCGCCGACCTGATGGTCCAGTGCGCACAGCAGCGGCACGAGAGCCGCGGCCTGCATGCCTCCAGGGATTACCCGGCTTTGCTGCCAGAGGCGAAAAATACGGTTTTGACCCCGAACTGACCGGCTCAGCGGAACTGCTCAAACCACGTCTGCTGCGGTTGCGGACGATGAAAGTAATAGCCCTGGAACCGCTCGCAGCCGAGCTGCTTCAGGAAAGCGAGCTGGGCCTCAGTCTCCACCCCTTCGGCAACCACTTCGATACGCAGGTGGCTCGCCATCGATAGCATGGTTGCCACCAGTGCTGCATCGTTGGCATCGTGCGGTACATCCTGAACGAAGCTCTTGTCGATCTTGAGTTCGAACAGCGGCAAGCGTTTCAGATAGGCCAGCGAGGAATACCCCGTACCGAAATCATCGATCGAAAACCGTATTCCCAGGGCCGCCAGTTCAGTCATCCGCGCCACACCCTCCGAGGCATGCTCGATCAGCAGGTTTTCGGTGATTTCCAGAGTAAGACGACTCGGATCGGCGCCGGTGGCGCTGAGTATCTCCTTCATCCGCGCCACGAAATTGGGTTGCCTGAACTGGCGCGGACTGACGTTGACGGCGATGCGCAGACCACGTCCCGCTGCATCGAGGCGGGCAATCAAGGCACAGGACTCGCGCAGCACCCAGTCACCCAACGCCACGATGAGCCCGGATTCTTCCGCCACCGGAATGAAGGTCGCCGGCATCACCAGACCCCGCTCGGGATGTCGCCAGCGCACCAGCGCCTCGGCACCGGCGATCTGCCCGGTCGCGTCGACCTGAGACTGGAGGAAAAGCTCGAACTCCTCCTGATTCAGGGCTTCCCGCAACTCCTGTTCCAGGGCGTAACGCAGGGTCACCGCCTCCTGCATGCCAGGTTCGAAATAAGCCAGGGCATTGCGCCCCCCTTCCTTGGCGCGGTACATGGCGATATCGGCTTCGCGCATGAGATCGTCCACGCTTTCCGTATCCTTTGGAAACAGCGTGACGCCGACGCTGGCGCTCGAGTTGTAATCCTGTCCGTCGATGCGTATCGGCATTTCCAGCGCGCTCCGGATCTTCTCCGCTACCGAGAGCGCCAGATTGGCTGCCGCTTCCGCATCAGTCGACAATTCCGGCACCAGCACCACGAATTCGTCGCCCCCCAGTCGCGCCACCGTGTCCTCCTGACGCAGGTAGTAACGCAGGCGCTCGGCCACTTCCTTCAACACCGCATCGCCCAGCGCATGACCGTAGACATCGTTGATCCGCTTGAACTGATCGAGATCGACGAACATGACCGCACCATAGCGTTTGGCCCGACGCGAAACAGCCAGAGCCTGGGAAAGCCGGTCCATAAACAGGGTGCGATTGGGCAGTTCGGTCAGCAGGTCATGGTAGGCCAGATGTTCGATTTCCGCCTCGGCGCGCTTGCTTTCGGTGATATCCATGCAATGCCCGACATAGCCCAGAAAAGTCCCTTCGCTGTCATATCGTGGGCTCCCCTGATCGACGATCCAGCGGTACTCTCCGCTGATGTGGCGCAGTCGGTATTCCATGCTGAACGATTCACGTCGGTCGAAAGCCGCGACGTAGGTCTTCAGGCACCGGTCCAGATCTTCCGGATGCACGCCCTCCACCCAGCCATCGCCAATCTCCTGTTCCATCGGCCGACCGGTAAAGCGCAGCCACGGCTCGTTGAACCAGTCGCACTTCTTGTCCAGGCCGGCAGTCCAGATCAGGGCGAGGCCGGAATTGGCCAGGGTGCGGAAGTGCAGCTCGCTATCGGCCAGCGTCTTGCGCATTTGGTATTGCTCGGTCACGTCATGGAAAACCAGCACCACGCCCTGTACCACCCCCTGCTCATCACGGATCGGCGCGGCGCTGTCGGCGATGTGGTGACGGGCGCCACCTCTGGCCACCAGGACGGTATGGTTGGCCAGACCGACCACCTTTCCCTCCCGCAACACCCGGTCCACCGGAATTTCAGCGGGCTCGCCGGTGATGGCGCTCTCGATCAGGAACACATCGGCGATAGGCCGCCCCATAGCCTCGTCCAGAGACCAGCCGGACAGCATTTCCGCCACCGGGTTCATCAACGTGACCCGGCCACTGGCGTCGGTCGCCATCAGCGCATCCCCGATCGAATGCAGCGTGATGGCCAGCCTCTGCTCGCTCGCCGCGAGTGAGGACTGTGCGTGTTGCACGGCCTCGGCCATGACATTGAAACTGCGACTGAGGCTGGCGATTTCTTCCGGGCCACTCACTTCGACGCGGGTACCCAGTGCGCCCAAACGCAAGGCATCGGCGGCCCGGGCGAGCCGGCCCAGCGGTTGCGCCACCTGGCGGTGCAGCAACCAGGCCAGGTAGGCGAACACCAGCACTGCCGCCAACATATCTGGAACGTGCTCGATGAAGACGGAATAGCGCGCTTCATTGCGGGCATCGCTCAGATCGGTGGTGACATAGACCACGCCCCGACGGGAACTGCGCACTTCAGTCGCGGACGCCGGCAGATCGAAGGGAGTCATCACTTCCATGCGCAAACCGTCGGCAGAGGCGCGGTATTGGGGCAGACGGCCTGTCACCACCCTGGCCCGCCAGGCCTCGTCAAAGCCAGGCATGACTTCACTTGCAAGTTGCCCGCGCCAGGCATAGCGATACCCCGTGGCGACACGACCGGACTCGTCCAGAATCAGGACTGCCCGGACTCTCGGGTCCGTGGCTACCTGGGAAATATCAGCTTCCACCAGGCTGCGGCTGGTCAGCCAGCCCTGTTCCGCCATGCGCGCCAGATGGGAAGCATCGCCGAGCACGTCGCTGCGAGCCTGGGAAGTAAGCCTCGCCTGCTGTCTTTCCAGCGCGTCCAGCAGTGAAAATCCGCTGACCAGCAGCAACACCAGAACCAGCAACAAGGGCAATGTCCACTTGAGCGGAAGGTCTCGGGTCATCACACGGCACCCTCACCTTTATCTTCAGCGAGCGGCAAAAACCGGGGATCAGCCAGATGATCGAAGCCGGGCATCGATCGCAGTAAACCCGTCTGCAACATGACATTCGCCACGGCGCGCGCGGAATGGACGAGTCGGGGATCGGGACCATCGAGCCAGGCATGGTTGGCGGCACGGTCCATCATATGCACCCCCTTCAGCGCCTGAGGCACCTCATCCGGACGGATTGCCATGCGCGGTGCCATACGCGCGGCCGCATCGCCCGGTGCCCGGTGCAGATAATCCAGGGCGCGGAAATAACCGTCAGCGAGGAGTCTGAATTGTTCCGGCTGGGCATCCAGGGCCGAACCCCGTGCCGCCAGAACGTCCACGATCAACCCGGGGAAACGGCTGCTATCCAGCAGCCGCCTGGCGCCCAGGCCGGCAAGCCGGGTTGCGTAGGGCTCGAAGCTGACCAGGGCATCCACCTGCCCCGCCCGATAAGCGGCCACATGATGGTCGCTGGTGACGGGAACCTTGACGATATCGGATGGCGCAAGTCCTGCAACTTCGAGCAGCCTGGTCAGCATCAAGGCGCCGACTGCGGTTTCCTCCACTCCGATGCGCTTGCCGCGCAGATCGGCGAGATCCTTGATATCGGGCCGGCTCATTACCACATCCGCACCTGATGATTCGTCGAACACCAGAATGACGCGCACATCCAGGCCGCCTTCACGTGCGACCAGAAATTCATCCAGGGTCAGGGTGGCGGCCTCCACATCGCCTGTGGCCAGCGACATGAGACTGACCGTATTGGAGGGCGCCTCCACCAAACGTAGCGGAGCGGTATTGAAATAGCCCAACTCGCGGGCCAGGAAAAGAGGCTCGTAACCAATCCAGACAATGCCGGCCACTCGCAGTAGTGGAGCAGGACGGGTACAGGCGAACAGCCCGGCAAGGGGCAGACCGAACCCGGCGACCAGCAATCTACGTCTGTACTCGTTCAAAGCGCATCCCCCTTGTCTGCACTGCCCGTTGCGGCAGACGCCGCATTTCAGTGATTCTAGTACAACCGAACCGAGGGCATCTCAACAGGCCGAGACAGTGAACACGTTGGGCACAGCGACAACAGCGAAGCCGCGTAATGCAGGATTACGCGGCTTCGCTGCAATTTATGGGAAAACGAAGATGGGGCGACGGATGGGACTCGAACCCACAACAACCAGAATCACAATCTGGGACTCTACCATTGAGCTACCGCCGCCATTGAAACTATGGCCTGCCCGACAGGGATCGAACCTGTAACCCCCAGCTTAGAAGGCTGGTGCTCTATCCAATTGAGCTACGGGCAGTGATCCGCGGACAGTTGTGCAACTTTTTGACCGGACAACGCTGGTCGGGGTGAGAGGATTCGAACCTCCGACATCCTGCTCCCAAAGCAGGCGCGCTACCGGGCTGCGCTACACCCCGAAGGGCACGGACTATACCTGCCGGCCAAGTAAAAATCAATGTCGCTGAAAGAGTCTGGTCGGCTAAAATTTCCACCATCGTCCGAACTCAGGCAGAGCACACCATGACCGCCCGCATCCTTGATGGCAAAGCCATTGCCAACGCCTTGTTGCTGGACATCCGCCGCCAGGTGGATGATCTGATCGCAACGGGCCGCCAGGCCCCCGGTCTGGCCGTGATTCTGGTCGGCGACAATCCCGCCTCGGCGCTTTATGTTCGCAACAAGCGGCGCTCGTGCGAAATTGCCGGCGTGCGCGATCTGGCCCACAACCTGCCGGCCACGACCACTCAGGAAGAACTGCTGGCCCTGATCGACCAGTTGAACAGCGACGACAACGTCGACGGCATCCTGGTGCAATTGCCGTTGCCCGAACACATCCACCCCGAAACCGTCATCGAGCGGATTGCCCCGAACAAGGATGTGGACGGATTCCATCCCTACAATCTGGGCCGACTGGCACAGGCACGGCCCACCCTGCGGCCCTGCACACCCTATGGCGTGATGCGCTTGCTGGCCACCACCAACGAAAACTTGCGGGGCAAGGAGGCCGTGGTGGTAGGTGCCTCGAACATTGTCGGCCGGCCCATGGCGCTGGAATTGCTGATGGCCGGCTGCACCGTCACTGTCTGCCACAGCGCGACTCGTGACCTGCCGGCCCATGTTGCCCGTGCCGAGGTACTGGTCGCGGCGGTCGGACGCTCGGAACTGATCCGCGGCAACTGGGTACGCGAGGGTGCACTGGTAATCGACGTCGGCATCAATCGCCTGCTCGATGGCAGAGTTGTCGGCGACGTGGAATTTGAAGTCGCGAAAGAGCGGGCCGCCTGGATTACCCCGGTGCCCGGCGGCGTCGGCCCGATGACCGTGGCCACGCTGCTCCAGAACACGCTGGAAGCCGCCGCCGCGCGTCAGGCCTGAAGCCAGCCCGCAAGCCGCGCCAGATCGACCACTCCGGCTTCCTCCCGATCCAGACGGCGATACGGCGTGCCCGGCTCGCCCAGGTCCGACAACACGGCGATCGCGTCATCGAACTCATCGTCGCGGGTGTAATCGTTCACCGTCACTACGGTTCTCAACCCGGCCCCACGCGATGAGCGTATGCCATTGCACGAATCCTCGAAGGCAACGCATTCCTCCGCTTTCAGCCCCAGCCTGTCCATCGCCCACAGGTAAATATCCGGCGCGGGTTTCTTGGCCTGAACGATATCTCCGGCCGCAATGACTGCGAACCAGTCCGGACTGTCGGGCGCAAGACTGTGCCTTAGCAGTGCCGTGACGTTGTCAGGCGTGGTCGTGGTCGCGATCCCCAGGGTCAACCCGGCCTGCCGGGCCTCGTCGATCAGCCGCCTGACACCCGGCCGCAGGGGGATGCCGCCCTCGGCCAGCAACTCCGTATAGTGCTTGGTCTTGGTCTTGTGCAGGTTCACGACCAGATCATCGAAGTCGGCTGGCTTGACGTAGTCGGGACGGAAATGGTCGACGTAATAGCGCATCCGCTCCTTGCCGCCAGTCACTGCCAGCAACTTGCCGTACAGATCAACGTCCCAGTCCCAATCCAGGCCGATATCGCGGAAGGCCGCGTTGAATGCCACCCTGTGACCATCCCGTTCGGTATCGGCCAGGGTTCCATCGACATCAAACAATAATGCTTTCAGCACCTTGAATCTTCCTCTCAAAAAGGTTTTCTTTGGAAAACCGATCAGTGACAATGTCCATCCCACATTTGCCCCAGTCAGCACCGGATCATGCTACCCATACGCAATTCCGAATTCGACGCCTTGTTCGACGGCATGCTGTTCAGCCTGCTCACCTGGGATCAACTGTCAGCCTTCTGGCAAAGGCTCGATACCCGGGCCGGCTGGTATCTCTACGCGCTGGGCGAGACTCGCCCCGAACAACCGGCCGATGGCGAACATGTCGCCACCTTCGTCCGCGAGATCGACCAATTGCTGCGCAAGGAGCATGACGAGGACTACTGCGGCATCGTCTACGCAGACGATCTGGAACAGCCCTCGCTGATCAAGATCTACGACCCGAATCATCTGGGCACATCGTGCGGTTCCAGCAAGCATCGCATTTTACCCGGCTGGGTGATGAGCCGGCTGCCGCCCTCCGACCTGAACCCCAGCCATCATGTTCCCCAGAACCGGCGGCGCTGGTGGCAAGGCATCGCCGATCTGTTCGGCACGGCTGAACATAACGTCTGAAGCCTCGTTATCGGCTGCCGCTGTCTTCGTAGGTCTTGAGTTTCCGCCATAACGAACTACGGTTGATGCCCAGCGTCCGCGCCGCCAGAGTCTGGTTGCCGCCGACTTCATTCATGACCCAGTGGATGTATTTCCTTTCCTGCTCCTCCAGGGTCGGGATGACGCCACTCTCCTTGTGGTAGGGCTGGCTTTCGCGATTGCGCAAATGGTCCGGCAGATGCGCGACCTCGATGGTATCGCCGCTGGTTACCGCCGTGCCGCGTTCGATGATGTTCTCCAGCTCCCTGACGTTGCCGGGGAAGTCGTAGCCCATCAGTATGTCGAGCATCTCCGGTGTGACATTGGTGACTTCCTTCCTCATCCGCGCCGATGACTTTTGCAGGAAGTGGCGCACCAGCAGGGGAATATCGTCCTTGCGTCGGGCCAGCGGCGGGATATTCAGGGTGATGACATTGAGCCGGAAGTAGAGGTCGTTGCGTAGCGTGCCGTTGGCCACCGCCAGCTTTAGGTCGCGGTTGGTTGCGGCGATCACCCGGATATCGACCGGCAGTGGTTTGGTGGCGCCGACCCGCAGCACCTCCTTTTCCTGGATGACGCGCAACAGCTTGACCTGCATGTCGGCCGGCATCTCGGTGATCTCATCGAGAAACAACGTACCGCCCGAAGCCGATTCGATCAGCCCTTTCTTGTGGCTGGTCGCGCCGGTAAAGGCCTCCTTGTCGTGACCGAACAACTCGTTGGCCAGCAATTCCTGACTCAGCGCGCCACAGTTGACCGCCAGATACGGCCCGTTGCAACGGTCGCTGCTCTGGTGCGCGACGCGGGCGAACAGTTCCTTGCCGGTGCCGCTGGCGCCTTCGATCAGGATGCTGCAATCGGTTGGCGCAACCTGCCTGACCAGGTCCATCAAACGCCGCATCTCGGGATCCTGGGTGATGATCTTGACCTTGCCTTCATAGGCCTCGACCTGTTCCCGGAGCTGTTTGTTCTCCTGGCGCAGGCGGATCTTTTCCATGGCCTCGCTGACCACCTTGCGAACCTCGTCCAGGCGGAAGGGCTTGGCAATATAGTGGAACGCGCCTTCCTTCATCGCCTTGACCGCCGACTCCGTGGTCGCATAGCCGGTAATCATGATGACTTCGGAATCGGGATGGCGCTGGCGGCAGGCGTTCAGCAGCTGCATGCCGTCCACGTTCTCCATCCTCAGATCAGTCAGCAGCAGATCGATGTTCTTAGACTCGATCAGTTTCAGTGCCTCCGTGCCGGTGCTGGCCGTGGTGACGTCATAGCCTTCCTTCTTCATGACGTGCTCAAGATTGTAGAGGGCGATCTCCTCGTCATCGACGATCAGCAGTTTTCCTGTTTGTGCCATGGTTATCCTTATGCGGCCTGTAGCGGCAGCCTGATGTGAAATGCCGTGCCCTGGTTCGCTTCGCTGCTGGCGAAGATGCAGCCACCGTGTTCCTCGACGATCTGGTAGACGATGAACAGGCCGAGGCCCATGCCGCGCCCGACATCCTTGGTGGTGAAGAAGGGATCGAAAATCCGGGGCAGGACATGCGCCTCGATGCCGGGTCCGTTGTCGCTGACGGCAATATCGATTGCGCTGCCTTCGACATGGCAGCCCGACGGGAAGGCCAGGTCATGGGCCGAATCCGCGACAGTCACCCTGTTCGCCGAAATCGACACCTCGCCTTCCGCACCCACGGCCTCGACCGCATTCTTGATCAGATTCAGGAAGGCCTGCTGCAAGCGCTGCCTGTCGGCAAAAAGCGTAATGCCCTCGGGTATTCGCACCTCGACTTTGACCTTGGGCGGAATCTCGCCCTTGATGAACTGGACGGTTTGCTCGACCAAGCCGCGCAGCAGCACCGACTCCTTGTTGAATTGCCGGTCGCGGGCAAAATCGAGCAGTGATCGGACGATGGTTCGGGCCCTCACACTCTGTTCATCGATCTGCATGACCAGTTTCCGCTGCATGCCCGGCGCAGACGCCCCCATCTCTTCTTCGAGAATCTGGCAGGAGGACCAGATATTCGATAGCGGATTGTTGAGTTCGTGGGCGACGCCCGACAACATGGTGCCAAGCGAGGCCAGCTTCTCCGAACGCATCAAGTGCTTCTGTCGCTGCTCAAGCTCCTTCAGCATCTGGTTGAAGGCCGTGACGATGGCGACCAGTTCCCGATCCTGCGACGGCATCAGCAGTTTGGCCCGTTTTCCCTGCTGCACCGCCTCGACACTCTGCTCCAGCCGCTTCAGTGGCCGCACCACACGGCGTGACAGCGCCTGCCCCATCGCAATCATCGACAGGGCCAGGCCGACGATAAGAAAGACAAGCACCGTCCGGAACGAGTCTAGCGAGGCTCTGACCAGGCGCCGTTCAGGACCGACCGCGTACTCCGCCAGGGAGACCACATTCTGGCCCGCGCTGCGGACACTCCGTTCCAGCTGGGCATGTTGTGCCGCATCACTCTGCCGAGACTGGGCGTATTGATCCATCAGTTGCCGGTATAGATCGAGGTCGCGGTTCAGGGCGGGAACGCTTTCCGGAACACCGTACAGGACAAAGTCGGCCTGGTACTTCTTCAACAGCCCCTGCATGTTCTCGATATTCCGGATGTTTTCCAGATGATCCGCTTCCTGGCCATGCAGGAAATAATTGCGCTCGAACCGTCGAATCTCCATGGCGGATTCAAGCAGTTCCGAAACACGCTCCCCCATCAGGATTTTCTGCTCAACCACACGAATCTTTTCGAAGGTATAGAGGGAGACCCCCAATGTGAGGGCCGCGATGACCAGATAACCGAGCGTGAGCTTGCTTTGGAGTGAGGCTTGCATTGGAAGGAATCAGGCCAGAAACGCACAGGGCGGAGAGGTGTTGCATTGTGCAATACATCAACAAAACCCGCAACAAATCGGGCATCAGACTGTTTTTACTTCGCATTTCAGGTAATTCACAAACTCTCCGCCAATCCAGCGTTGCATTTCGACACAACCGGACCTGGAGAGAACTTGAAGTTGTCGTGATTTAACTAATCCAATCATGGTGTTATGCGGTGTGGCACAGAAGGTGCATACAGTTGTTTTATTTAACCCCATAAGACACCAGAGCTCCGATAGCAATGCCCGCCAATACCTTAAAGCAGTTGATCAATGCCCTGGCTTTCGCCAATGCCGGCAACATCAGTGAATTCCGAACCCTGATGGAACAACAGGAAACCCCGTCCGACCGGATCAAGACAAGACCGTGTGGACGCAAAGCGGTCAAGGCCAGCGCGCCTGTCGTGTTCTGTGTTATCCCAAAGCGCATCCCTCAGCAATAACGATTCGAACCCATGTCCACACACATTCCAAAAAGAGTTCTCCCGATCAACCCACTGGCCTATTTCCAGAATTTCAGCTTCACCGCCGAGACATTGAAGGACGATCTCATTGCCGGCATCACCGTTTCCCTGGTGGCCATTCCGCAATCGCTGGCCTATGCCCAGCTGGCCGGGGTACCGCCGTACTGGGGCCTGTATGCGGCGCTGATCCCGACCATCGTCGGCGCGATCTTCGGCTCGTCGCGTCAGCTGTCGACCGGTCCGGTGGCCATGACCTCGCTGCTCACCGCAGCCAGCGTCGCGCCGCTCGCTGGACACGGTACTGAATTGTTCTATTCCTACGTCATCCTGCTGGCGCTGCTGTCGGGAATATTCCAGATCGCCTTCGGCGCCTTCCGCATGGGCGTGCTGCTGAACTTTCTGTCGCATCCTGTACTGATGGGCTTCATCAATGCCGCCGCGCTGATCATCGGCCTGTCCCAGTTGCCGACCCTGCTCGGCATACCGGCCAAACAATCGGAGCATTTCCTGCTCGACATCTGGAACGTGCTGACCAACATCAACACCATGCACGAAATGTCGCTCGGCTTTGGCCTGACCTCGATCATGCTGCTGGTCGCGTTCAAGCGATTTGCGCCCAAGTTGCCCGGCGTGCTGATTACCGTGGCCTTGCTGACCTGGGCCAGCTACGCACTGCAATTCTCCGAAATCGGAGGCCGGGTGGTCGGCGACATCCCCAAGGGGCTGCCCAGCCTGAGCGTTCCGCCGCTCGACTGGCATGCCACCATTGCGCTGCTTCCGGCCAGCTTCGTCATCGCCCTGATCAGCTTCATGGAGGCCATGTCCAGTTCCAAGGTCATCGCCATCAAGACCCGCCAGCCCTGGAATGAAAACAAGGAACTGATCGCGCAGGGGCTGGCCAAGATTGCAGCCGCATTCAGCCATTCGATGCCGGTCAGCGGCTCCTTCTCGCGTTCAGCCCTGAACCTGGCCTCGAATGCCAAGACCGGCCTGTCGTCGGTGATCTCGGCCATATTCGTGCTGCTGACCCTGCTTTTTTTCACCCCGGCGCTCTATCACCTGCCCAAGCCGGTGTTGGCGGCCATCATCATGGTCGCGGTCATGGGACTGATCAATTTCAGGATCATCGCCCAGGCCTGGCGCGCCAATCGTGACGACGGCATCGCCTCGATAGTGACCTTCGTCGCCACGCTGGCCTTCGCACCGAACATCCAGAACGGCATCCTGACCGGCATCCTGCTCTCGCTGGCCCTGCTGCTGTATCGCATGATGCGGCCGCGGATCGCCATCCTCGGCATGCACCAGGATGAGACCCTGCGCGATGCCGAACGACACCATTTGCCGCCGCTGAATCCGAAACTGGGTGCGATCCGGTTCGATGGCGCACTGCGTTTCGTCAACGTGTCCTATTTCGAGGACGCCATGCTGCAGCTCGAACGGGAAAACCCCGATCTCCGCTACATCCTGGTCAAGTGCAGCGGCATCAACGATCTCGATGCTTCCGGCGTGGACATGCTGGC
This sequence comes from Parasulfuritortus sp., assembly GCA_031291185.1. Classification (GTDB taxonomy): domain Bacteria; phylum Pseudomonadota; class Gammaproteobacteria; order Burkholderiales; family Thiobacillaceae; genus Parasulfuritortus. The sequence goes on from JARLJM010000079.1 coordinate 21,238, forward strand.
CAACCTGATCACCCGCTTCAAGGACAGCGGCATCACCCTGGCCTTCAGCGGCTTCAAGAAACAGGTTCAGGATGTGTTGGACCGGACCGGGTTGACCGACAAGATCGGCATCAGCCATATCTTCTCGACCGACCGGGAAGCCATCGAAAAGCTGGGAGAGGTTCTGTCCTGATCTTCAGGCGCTGAGGGCTTTCCGCACAGCGATCTTTACCCTGAACCCATTCCGGCCTCGCGGTTTTGCCTGGCCGGCTGATAGAATCGACCCAGAACTCACCATGTCTCCATTATTACCGATCGACCTCCTGATGATAGCGGCCACTGCCTGGTTGCTGCTCGGTGTTGCCGGTCTGATCCTGGTGCCACGACTGCCAGCCATCAGCAAACCCGTTTTCCTGCTGGGTGCCTTGGTCGGGGTGCTGGTGGGCGCCACGGCGCTCGGCTTCCTCGGTGCGCCTGCGGAAACCGCCGTGCTGGTGATCGGGCTGCCCGACCTGCCCTTCCATCTTCGCCTGGATAACTTGACCGCCATCTTCACCCTGATTCTGGGGTTCGCATCAGCCGGCATTTCCCTTTACGCCACCGGCTATTTCCACTCCGGGCATGACCGCCCGTCCGGCCTACTCTGTCTCGAATATCACCTCTTTCTCGGCAGCATGCTGATGGTGCTGTTGGCCGACGACGCCTACGCCTTCATGGTGGCCTGGGAGCTGATGGCGCTGTCGTCCTACTTCCTGGTCACTACCGACCACGCGATTCCGGAGATTCGGCGCGCCGGTTTCCTCTATCTGCTCATGGCCCATGTCGGCGCGGTCTCGCTGCTGCTCTGCTTCGGCGTACTGCAGGGAGGACATGGCGCGTACACCTTTGCCTACATGCGCCAGGCGCAGATGACGCCGTACTGGGCCTCGATAGCCTTCCTGCTGGCCCTGTTCGGTTTCGGTGCCAAGGCCGGGCTGGTGCCGGTCCATGTCTGGCTGCCCGAGGCCCACCCGGCCGCACCCTCGCCGGTGTCGGCGCTGATGTCCGGCATCATGCTGAAGACCGCGATCTACGGCCTGCTGCGCGTCACTTTCGACCTGCTTCACCTGCAGATCAGCTGGTGGGGCTCGCTGACCCTGGCACTCGGTCTGATCACCGCGCTGTACGGCGTCATCTTCGCCGCCGTGCAATCGGACATGAAACGTCTGCTGGCCTGGTCGTCGATCGAGAACATCGGCATCATCCTGGCCGGCTTCGGCCTGACCGTGATCTTCAGTGCCGATGGCAAGGGCATGCTGGCCGCGCTGGCCCTGACCGCCACCCTGTATCACGCCGTCAACCACGCCTTCTTCAAGGGTCTGCTGTTCGTCGGCACCGGCTCGGTACTGCACGCCACCGGCACCCGCCAGATGGGCGGGCTGGGCGGCCTGATCCGGACCATGCCCTGGACCGCCTGGCTGACCCTGATCGGGGCGCTGGCCATCGCCGGCCTGCCGCCGCTCAACGGCTTCGTTTCCGAGTGGCTGCTGCTGCAGGCCTTCCTGCTCACCCCCGGCCTGCATCAGAACTATCTCAACATGGTGATCCCCGTGGCGGCGGCCTCGGTTGCCCTTGCCGCGGCGTTGGCGGCCTATGTGATGGTCAAGTTCTACGGCGTGGTGTTTCTGGGTCAGCCCCGCGATCCATCCCTGAAGGACGCCCATGAGGCCGGCTGGCTGCAACGTCTGGGCATGATCTGGCTGGCCCTCGGCTGCATTTTGCTCGGCCTGTTGCCCACCCAATTCATAGGCTGGATGGCGCCCACAGTGAAGCAGCTCACCGGGCAGTCGCTGGTCAACGACGGCAGCTGGCTGATGCTGGCGCCGGTGAATGCCGAACGGGCCAGTTATTCGCCGCTCATCTTCCTCGCCGTGGTGCTGGTCGCACTGGCGCTGACCTTCCTGTTCGTGCGCAAGGTCTACCACGGCCGGGTGCGCCGGGCTGATCCATGGGACTGCGGCTTCCCCGAGCAGACGCCGCGCATGCAGGACAGCGCCGAGGGTTTTGGCCAGCCGATCCGCCAGATCTTCCAGGCCTTCATGCGGGTCGAGCGCGAAACCCCGACCCCCTTCGACCGCACTCCGCATTACCACGGGGCCAGCGTCGACAAGATCTGGACCCTGCTTTATCTGCCCATCGCCAGGGTGGCGGGCTGGCTCTCTGAGCAGGCCGGCCGGCTACAGCACGGCCGCATCCAGTGGTATCTGATCTACAGCTTCGCCACACTGATCTTCCTGCTGGTGTTTACCCAATGACGACCGGAATCCTGCTCCAGATCGCCCAGACCCTGCTGGCCATCCTGGTCGCGCCGCTGCTGCTGGGCTGGACCAACCAGTGCCGGGCCTGGCTGCAAGGCCGTAGCGCTCCGCCCATCACCCAGCCCTACCGGGTCATGCGCAAGCTGTTCCACAAGGATGCGGTGATCGCCCACACCGCTTCGCCGCTGTTCCGCTTCGCGCCCTACATGGTGTTCGCCTGCATGGCGCTGGCGGCCGGCATCGTGCCCATGATCGCCAACGACCTGCCGTTCTCGCCCGCCGCCGACGCCATCGCACTGGTCGGGGTGTTCGCCCTGGCCCGGGTGTTCCTGGCCCTGGCCGCGATGGACATCGGAACCTCGTTCGGCACCCTGGGCGCCCGGCGCGAGATGATGGTCTCCTTCCTGGCCGAACCGGCGCTGCTGATGGTGTTCTTCACCGCCAGCCTGATCTCGCAGTCGACCCAGCTGCCGCACATCGTCGACACCCTGGCCCACCGCCAGTTCGCCATCTACCCCAGCCTGGCCTTCGCCGGCGTGGCGTTCTGGATGGTATCGGTAGCGGAGAACGCGCGCATCCCGGTCGACAACCCGACCACCCACCTCGAACTGACCATGATCCATGAGGCCATGATCCTGGAGTATTCGGCCCGCCATCTGGCGCTGATCGAATGGGCAGTGGCGATCAAGCTGTTCACCTACTCGGCACTCGGCATTGCCCTGTTCCTGCCCTGGGGCATCGCCCCGACCGGCAACTACGGCGCTCTGCCGCTGGCCCTGCTGGCCCTGGCTGTCAAGATGGCGGGGGGCGGTTTCGTCCTGGCATTCATGGAAACCATCAGCGCCAAGATGCGCCTGTTCCGCGTGCCCGAGTTCCTCGGCACCGCCTTCCTGCTGGCGGTGCTCGGCATGCTGATCCATTTCCTGCTGGAGGTTTGACGTGGCCACCACCTACCCGCTCCAGATCGTCAACCTGCTGGCCGCCATCCTGCTGCTGATTTCCTTCGCCATGCTTTCGCAGCGCCGGGTGGTCGGCCTGGTCACGCTGTTCGCCTGGCAGGGCGCGGCGCTGGCCTCGTCGACCGCGATCATCGCCTGGTCGACCGGCCAGCATCACCTGTATTACTCGGCCGGCCTGACCCTGCTGCTCAAGGTGATCGCCATGCCCTGGTTCTTCTACCGGCTGGTGCGCAAGCTGGACATCAACCGCGATGTCGAACCCATGCTCAACAACACCGCGACCATGCTGATCGGCATCGCCCTGGTGATCTTCGCCTTCAACCTGGCCCTGCCCATCTCCCAGATGGCCGGCACGGTCACCCGGTCCACGCTCGGCGTGGCCATGGCCTGCGTGCTGCTCGCCTTCCTGATGATGATCACGCGGACCAAGGCGCTGCCTCAGGTGATCGGCTTCCTGGCCATGGAAAACGGCCTGTTCTTCGCCGCCACCAGCGCAACGTATGGAATGCCATTGGTGGTCGAGCTGGGCGTCGCCCTCGATGTGCTGGTCGGCGTATTCGTGCTGGGCATCTTCTTCTTCCAGATCCGCGAGACCTTCGATTCGCTGGACCTGAAGCACATGGAAAAGCTGAGAGAGAAATAATGGAGTTCTACTGGCTACTCGGCATCCCCCTGGCCGGCGGCGTCTTCCTGGCGCTGTGGGGCAACCGCGGCTCGGCGCCGGAAATCAACGCAGGGTTCAGCTTCCTGACCCTGCTGGCGGCCGCCGCCCTGACTGCACGGGTGATCGCGCAAGGCCCGATGGAACTGAGCGACGGCTGGTTCTTCGTCGACTCGTTCAACGTCTTCCTGGTCGCGCTGACCGCCTTCGTTGCCTTCACCACGTCGCTGTTCTCCCGGCCCTACATGCGGATCGAGAAGGAACATGGTCGGCTCAACGACGCCCGCCTGCGGCTCTATCACGCCAGCTATCAGATCTTCATCGCCGCCATGCTGCTGGCCCTGACCACCAACAACATGGGCATCCTCTGGGTATCGATGGAAGGCGCGACCCTGGCCACCGTGCTGCTGGTTTCGCTGTACCGTACGCCAGCCGCGCTGGAGGCGGCCTGGAAGTATTTCATCCTGTGCGGCGTCGGCATCGCCCAGGCCTTGTTCGGCACCGTGCTGCTCTACTTCGCGGCGGAAAAGGTATTGGGCGCAGGCGGCGGCGCGCTGCTCTGGACCCATCTCAACGCAGTCAAGGCGCAACTCGAACCGACCGTGCTGCAACTGGCCTTCGTCTTCCTGCTGGTCGGCTACGGCACCAAGGTCGGTCTGGCGCCCTTGCACAGCTGGTTGCCCGACGCCCACGCCGAAGGCCCGACGCCCGTCTCGGCGGTGCTGTCCGGCCTGCTGCTCAACGTCGCGCTGTACGCCGTGATGCGCAGCAAGGTACTAGTCGACGGCGCGCTCGGCACCTCAATGGCCGGCAACCTGATGATGGGCTTCGGCCTGCTCTCGGTAGTCCTGGCCGCCTTCCTGATCAAGCGTCAGACCGACGTCAAGCGGATGTTCGCCTACTCCTCGATCGAGCACATGGGCCTGGTCACCTTCGCCTTCGGCATGGGCGGCCCGGTGGCCAGCTTCGCCGGCCTGCTGCACATGACCATGCACTCGCTGACCAAGTCGGCCATCTTCTTCGCCGTCGGCCACGCCACCCAGAAGGCCGGCACCCAGCTCATGGACGGCATCCGCGGCCTGATCAAGACTAACCCGACCATCGGCTGGGGCCTGATGCTGGGCACCATCGCCATCCTCGGCGTACCGCCGTTCGGGGTCTTCGCCAGCGAGTTCCTGATCATCACCACCGCCATGCACGAGCACGCCTGGGCCACGCCCTTCCTGCTCATCGCGCTGGGCGTGGCCTTCGCCTCGGTATTCGGCAAGGTCCAGCCCATGGTGTTCGGCGAGACCGAACTGCCGCAACTGCCGCATCAACCCGCCCTGGCACCGGTCTTCCTGCATCTGGCGCTGGTCCTGATGCTGGGCCTGTTCATCCCGCCCTACCTGGCCGAGTGGTATCGCCAGGCCGCGCACCTGCTGGGAGGCTGAGATGAAAATCGGCACTCAGGATTGGGATTTCGTCGCGCACGGCGCGCATATCTGGCGCGGCGCGCTGACCGCCGAGCAACTGCCGGTTCTGGCCAAAGCAGTCAAGGATGAAGGCGGCCAGCTCATCGCCCTGTGGGGTTCGGACGACCGCCACCTGGCCGGCGGCTATGCCATCCACGTCGCGTTCATGACCAGCGCCGGCCTGGTCTGGTCATATGCAGCACTGCCAGCCGAGGAACCCGGCTTTCCGGACCTGTGCGCAACCTTCCCTCAGGCCGACCGCATGCAGCGCGCGGCCTTCGACCTGCTCGGCATCCGCGCCGTCGGTGCCGAAGACACCCGCAAATGGCTGCGCCACGGTGCCTGGCCAGAAGGGACCTACCCGCTGCGCAAGGACTTCGATGCCGCGCCGACCCGCGAACTCGACGCCTACCCGTTCATCCCGGTGGAGGGCGACGGCGTCCACGAGATCCCGGTCGGCCCGATTCACGCCGGCACCATCGAGCCCGGACATTTCCGCTTTTCCATCATCGGCGACCGCGTGCTCCGACTGGGCGAACGGCTGGGCTACACCCACAAAGGTATCGAGAAACGCTTCGAAGGCATGGACCTGGACACCGGCGCGAAACTGGCCGGGCGCGTTTCCGGAGACAGCCACTCGGCCTACGCCTGGTCGTATTGCATGGCCGTGGAGGCCGCAACCGGCACCGCGGTACCGGAACGGGCGCTTTGGCTGCGCGCCCTGTTCCTGGAGATTGAACGCGTTGCCAATCACCTCGGCGACTTGGGTTATCTAGGCAACGACGCCGCGCTCAGCTTCGGCTTCATGCAGTTCTGGCGGCTGAAGGAAGACTGGCTGCGGCTGTCTGAGAAACTATTTGGCCACCGCTACCTGTTCGACCGCATCGTGCCCGGTGGCGTGACCGTCGACCTGACCGACAGCAGCGCCCTGCTCACCCTGACCGCCCGGCTGGAAATGGAAATCCACGAACTGCAGGCCATCTACGAGGAACACGCCGGGGTGCAGGACCGTTTCGCCAACACCGGCATCGTCCGCCCCAGCCTGGCCGCGCAACTGGGCCTGACCGGCCTGGCCGGGCGCGGCAGCGCACAGGCCTGGGACGCCCGCGCCCAGTTCCCGCAGGTGCCCTACGACACACTGGATGTGAACATGGCCACACATCGCCGGGGCGATGTCCTGGCCCGGGCCGAGGTGCGCTTCGCCGAACTATATGAATCGCTGCGCCTGATCCGCGAGATCGCCCAGCGTCTGCCTGCGGGTCCGCTGCGCGTGGCCGTGGTCTCTACCGGCGAACTGACCGAGGGCCTGGGCTGGGTCGAAGGCTGGCGCGGCGAGGTCCTGGTCGCCGTGCGCATCGGTGCCGACGGCCGTCTCGACCGGGTCCATCCGCACGATCCGTCCTGGCAGAACTGGCCGCTGCTGGAGGTGGGCGTCCTGGGCAACATCGTCCCCGACTTCCCGCTCATCAACAAATCGTTCAACCTCAGTTACAGCGGGCAGGATCTTTAGAGCCTATTTCAGTGGGAGACATACCATGCGGCAAGACAATACGGGATGCAGCGCAAGGCGCGGCGAGGAGACAGTGGTCGCCCCACGGCGACAAGCCGCAACACGGCGATGCGCCCGTATTGCCTTGCCCCTTCGGGTTGTGGCCAGGAACGGCGCCTGCGGCGTTGCGCCGCTTGCGAATGGAATGACCATTCGCTGCGCGCCGCGCCTTGCATTCATCCGTTCCGGGCCACAACGCATGGCATGTCTCCCACTGAAATAGGCTCTTACATGGCGACGCGTCTCATACTGCAAAAGATATTCAAGACCGGCATGGTTTCCGAACCTATGCCGGAGGCCGATCTGTCCATGCGGACCCACGAGCAGGAACTGCACGACGAGATTCTGAAGGTGTTCGGCCAGGCGGTGGCGATCCGCCATGTCGACGCCGGTTCCTGCAACGGCTGCGAACTGGAGATCCACGCCCTGGGCGGGCCGCACTACAACATCGAGGGCGCCGGCATCAAGTTCGCCGCCAGCCCGCGCCACGTCGATGTCCTGTTGGTGACCGGCCCGGTCTCGCGCCATCTGGAAATCGCGCTCAAGCGCACCTACGACGCCACGCCGGAACCCAAGTGGGTCATCGCCATGGGCGATTGCGGCTGCACCGGCGGCATCTTCGGCGAGACTTACGCGACCTGCGGCAAGGTCGCCAACGTCATCCCGGTCGATGTCGAAATCCCCGGCTGCCCGCCGACTGCCACCGCGTTGCTGCAAGGCATTCTCGCCGCCATCCGCACTTCTCGCTAAAACCAGCAGGACAATTTTTCAACTCGCGCAGGTTTCAGTTGCATCGGGCACATGGATATCAATATCCTTTGCACCTGTAATAAATAAAAAAACCCGCGAGATAACCATGGCGACGGCCACCCGGTCCCTGAAAAGTTTCATCCTGACGGCATCCGTGCTGACTTCGATGCTGTTTTTTGGCGGCAGCTACTGGCTGTTCACCCATATTCATCAGACTTCGCTGCGCAAAGCCGCCGTCGAGCAATCCGGCGTACTGGCCCGGATGACCTTCCAGGCCATGAGCCAGGTCATGTTCGCCGGCTGGAACCGGCAGCAATTGCAGGACTTCGCCGCCGCCACGCGCAACTCGCTGGCCGGCACCCGTTCCAGCATCACGCTTTACAGAAGCACAACGGTATCCAGCCGCTTTGGGGCGATCGACCAGCCTGAAGGCGATGCGCTGGTCCAGGCCGCGCTGACCCAGGGCAAGATCGGCCAGGCGGTCACCCGGGACGACGTGGCCCGCTACGTGTTCCCGCTCAAGGCGGAAGCGCGCTGCCTGCAATGTCACCAGAATGCCAAGCCGGGCGACGTCCTGGGCGCCATCGATGTCCGGCAGGACATGGCCAGTGCCATCGCCACATCCAGGCACGAATTCCTGATGGCGGTGCTCTGGCTGGCGCCCCTGCCATTCCTGGCCGCATTTCTGGTCGTCCTGCGGATCAACGCCAGCATCGGCCGATCCATCGGCATCCTGAAAAGCCGGGTCGAACAAATCACGCGGGTGGATGACCTGCGTTTTCTGAATGCGGAACAGGGCAGCCTTGGGTTCCGTGAGTTCGACGAGGTCTTCGATCAGATCCGGCTGGTGGCCCACCGCCTGCGCACCCTGGCGGTAGACAAGGACCTGCTCGAGTTCGAGATCCGGCTGATGGAGAAATTCATCATCACCTCGGAGGTGGTGAAGGACTGGCATGAGTACGTGAAGGAACTCCTGCTCGAGATCAACCGGGTCATGGAGTCCTACGCCCTGTTCTGCATCTTCAAGGTCGAGGACGAGCTTTTCAACCTGGACATTTTCTGGCTGGGCAAGCCGAGTGACGACCAGCGTCAAGAGATGGAGGCTCGAATCCGGGGCACCCTGCTCGCCAATCCCTATTTCCGCGAGGTGACCGAGATCGTCATCAACCACACCATCGCCGATCCCTCCCGGACCTTGCAGCCGGTTTCAGCCACCGACATGGACCTGCAAACAAAATCGCTGCTGGTCGAAACACCCAAGATCGGCGGCATCGTCGGCATCGGCGTTCAGGCCGACGAACTGGCCGACAGCACCCGCGCCCTGGTCATGGACAGCGTGCTCTCGACCCTGCTCAATGTGGTCGGCTCGGTCAAGGCCATCCACAAATACACCAAGGACCTGGAGTACTACGCCACCCGCGACCCGCTGACCAACCTCTACAACCAGCGCGTATTCTGGGAATTGCTGGAATACGAAATCGGCCGCGCCACCCGGCACCAGCAGCGTTTCGCCCTGCTGGTCATCGATCTGGACAACTTCAAGTCGGTCAACGACACCTATGGCCACCATGTCGGCGACCAGTTCCTCCAGGAATTCGCCGCCACCTTGCGGCATGCCCTGCGCCTTGAGGATGTGGTGGCCCGCTACGGCGGCGACGAATTCGTTGCCATCCTGCCGGAGCTGGCCGGAGACGAGGCCTACGCCGCCGCCGAACGGCTGGTCGCCATAGCCTCTGAAGTATTGGCCATCGCTCCCAATGGCGGCCGGGCCAAGGCCTCGGTATCGGTTGGCATGGCCATCTACCCGGACCACGCCGACAACAAAAAGGATCTGTTCCTGCTGGCCGACAACATGATGTACAAGGCCAAGGCCGAAGGCAAAAACCGCGCGGTACAACCCAACGATGCCGATATCGCCGAAGCCTTCCGGCGCATCGGCGAGAAAAGCCAGATGGTGCTCCATGCGATCGAACAGAAGAGCGTGCAACCCTACTTCCAGCCGATCATGCACACCGGCAGCCGGCAAGTGGAGGCAGTGGAGGTGCTGTCCCGCATCCAGACCGAGCAGGGCCTGTTCGAGGCCGGCGAGTTCATCGAACTGGCCGAAAAGATGGGCGTCATCCACAAGCTGGACTACATCGTCATCGACAAGGCGCTGGCTCACATCATGGAGCGGGGCTACACCGGACTCGTCTTCATCAACCTGTCGCCGCGCGCCATGGTGCTCAACGAGTTCCTGCCCAAGGTTAAGGAAATCGTCAGCCGGCATGGCATGGAGCCCAGCCGTATCGTGTTCGAAATCACCGAGCGGGAAACCATCAAGAGCATCTCCCTGCTGACCAAATTCGTGGCCTCGCTGAAACTGGACGGCTTCCAGCTGGCGGTCGACGACTTCGGTTCCGGCTTTTCCTCCTACCATTACCTGAAGCACTTTCCCATCGATTTCATCAAGATCGAGGGCGAGTTCGTGCTCAACGTCTGCCGCGACGAAACCGACTCTGCCTTTGTCCGGAGCATTGCCACGCTGGCCAAGGACCTGGGCATCCGATCGATCGCCGAGTACGTCGAGGACGAAGAAGTGTTGCAGCAGATTCGCGCGGCCGGCGTCGACTTCGCCCAGGGATGGCATGTCGGCCGGCCCCAGCCGACGATCGAATTCTGATGGACGGAACCGGCATCGGACTAGTCAGGCGGGAATCCCGGAAACGACAAAAAATTAAAGATTCCGTGCCGGTTGCCGTTATGCCGGAAGCTGCACCGGCAGCGTCTCAAAGATCAAACATCAAACCTATAGGAGATTGTCATGCGTATGTCCCTCGCCCGCGCCTTCCCCCTGATGGCTTTCCTGCTGACCGCGGCGCCCGTCGCCATGGCGGTGGAAGAGCTGCCCATGAGCATACCGGGTGGCACCTTTGTAACCGAAGCCAAGGGCAAGGAGCTCTTCGACAAGGGAACGCTGTTCGTCGATGCACGCGTGGCGGCCGAGTATGCCGACAAGCACGTCAAGGGCGCCATCAACGTCATCTACAAGGAAACCTTCCCCAAGGAATCCAAGACCGCACCGACCGACAGCTTCGACATGAGCAAGCTGCCCGCCGACAAGGCCAAACCCATGGTTTTCTATTGCAACGGCTCGCCTTGCTGGAAGGGCTACAAGGCCGCCGAGGCCAGCATCAAGGCCGGCTACAAGCATGTCTACTGGATGCGTGAAGGCCTGCCCGGCTGGGACGCCAAAGGCTACCCCACCGAGTAATCCCGCCTGACCTTACCCTGACTCCATCCGGGAGCTGTAATAATGAAGTTGACCCTACGCGCCATGCTAATCGCACTGGGACTGCTGTCCATGCTGTCCGTGCTCATTCTGGGCGGCCTGGCCATCTATGCCGCCCGTAGCGATGCCAACCACCTGAGCGGGGTCTATGAGGGCTCGGTCGCCCCCATGGCCTTGCTGGAAGAGGTGTCCTCCGACGTCAAGGAAGTTCGTTTCCGCATCGCCGGCGTGGCGCTTGGGCAGCTCCCCACGGTGGGGTCAGCCAATCACATCAAGGAAGTCCAGCAGTCCCTGCCCCAGGAGTGGTCCCAGTTCCGTACTGCCGCCCTGTCTCAACCCCTGCCGGATGAACAGCGGAAGATGATCGACAAGATCGACTCGGGCATGTCGACCCTGAACGCGGTCATGAACAAGCTGTTGACCGCCTACAACGGCGACGACATGGTCACCGTGCGCAGCGTCCTGGAAGACGAGTGGCCATCCGTTCACGCATCGGTGATCAAGCCGCTGGAAAAGCTGGTGCCCTATTACCGGCAAAACGCCAAGAACAGTTATGAACGCTCCCGGCTGGCGGCCGACCGGCTGACCGACATGGTCATCGCCCTGCTGGTGATCATCACCGTTCTGCTGGCCGCAATCTCCATCTTCCTGACCCGTCGACTGGTCGGCCAGATCGCCAATGCGCAACAGGCCGTGACCGCCGTCGCCCGGCTCGACCTGACCCAGGACATCCCGGTCCAGGGGCATGACGAAGTCGCCCAATTGCTTGGCGAACTGGCAACCATGCGCAGCCAGTTGCGCGACATGGTGTCCCGCGTCCGAGAGGGCGCCGGCTCGCTCGGCGGCATGGCGCATGAACTGGCCTCTTCCAGTCGGGACGTCGCCCACGCCAGTACCGAACAATCCGAATCCGCGTCCGGCATGGCCGCTTCCATGGAACAGCTTTCGGTCTCCATCGACCAGGTCAAGGATCACGCCACCACGTCTCATGATCTGGCACAGCGTTCGGGCCGGGCCTCGCAGGAAGGCAAACTGATCATCGCCAGCGCGGCCAGCGAAATGGCCGCCATAGCCGAAAGCGCACGCCAATCCTCCGGCACGATCGCCGAACTGGGCAGCCTGTCGGCCGAAATCACCAGCATCGTCAGCGTGATCAAGGAAATCGCCGAACAGACCAACCTGCTCGCCCTCAACGCCGCCATCGAGGCCGCCCGTGCCGGCGAACAGGGTCGTGGCTTCGCCGTGGTGGCAGACGAGGTGCGAAAACTGGCCGAACGGACCTCCTCCTCCACGCAGCAGATCGGCGACATGATCGCCCGCATCCAGGGCGGAACCCAGCGCGCCGTCGAGGCCATGGAAGCCGGCGTAGTCCGTGCCACGCAAGGCGAGACGCTGGCCAAGCAGGCAGGACAATCCATAGCCGACATTGAGGCCCGTGCCAACGACGTGGTGCAGGCGGTCAACGAGATTCACGCGGCGATCACCGAACAAAGCAGCGCCGCGCGCGATGTCGCCGCACGGCTGGAGCACATCGCACAGATGGCCGAGAGCAACTCCAGCGCCAGCCAGCAGACCAGCCGGACCGCCGAAGGCGTGTCCAGCCTGGCCAATGGTCTCAACCAGCTGGTGGCCGGTTTCCGCGTTTAACGGCCTTTTCCCGAAACCCACGGAGGCGCGGTAAAATCGCGCTTTCGTCGTTTTATGGGCTTTATCACCATGTTCTCCGCCGACCACACCATCAAGAATACCGATCCTGAACTCTGGGCCGCCATTCAGGGCGAAACCAAGCGTCAGGAGGACCATATCGAGCTGATTGCCTCTGAAAACTACACCAGCCCGGCGGTGATGGAGGCCCAGGGCTCGGTGCTGACCAACAAGTACGCCGAGGGCTATCCCGGCAAGCGCTATTACGGCGGTTGCGAATGGGTCGACCAGGTCGAGCAGATGGCCATCGACCGGCTCAAGAAGCTGTTCGGCGCCGAAGCGGCCAACGTGCAGCCCAACTCCGGCTCACAGGCCAACCAGGCCGTGTTCATGTCCTTCCTGAAGCCCGGCGACACCATCATGGGCATGAGCCTGGCCGAAGGCGGCCACCTCACCCACGGCATGGCGCTCAACATGTCCGGCAAGTGGTTCAACGTGGTCGCCTACGGCCTCGACAAGAATGAAGACATCGACTACGCCGCCATGGAAGCCAAGGCCCGCGAACACAAGCCGAAACTGATCATCGCCGGTGCCTCCGCCTTCGCCCTGCGCATCGACTTCGCCCGCTTCGCCAAGATCGCCAAGGAAGTCGGCGCGATTTTCATGGTCGACATGGCCCACTACGCCGGCCTGATCGCCGCCGGCGTCTACCCCAATCCGGTGCCCCATGCCGACGTGGTCACCTCGACCACCCACAAGACCCTGCGCGGCCCGCGCGGCGGGATCATCCTGATGAAGGCCGAGCACGAGAAGGCAATCAACTCCGCCATCTTCCCCGGCCTGCAGGGCGGCCCGCTGGAGCACGTCATCGCCGGCAAGGCGGTCGCCTTCAAGGAAGCCGCCAGCAAGGACTTCCGGCACTATCAGGAACAGGTCTGCGCCAACGCCATCGTGATGGCCAAGGTGTTGTCCGAGCGCGGCCTGCGCATCGTCTCCGGCCGCACCGAAAGCCATGTCTTCCTGGTCGACCTGCAAGCGAAAGGGCTGACCGGCAAGGATGCCGAGGCGGCCCTGGGCAAGGCCCACATCACGGTCAACAAGAACGCCATCCCGAACGACCCGCAGAAGCCCTTCGTCACCTCGGGCATCCGCATCGGCACGCCGGCCATGACCACGCGCGGGTTCAAGGAGCGTGAGGCGGAACTGCTGGCCCACCTGATCGCCGATGTGCTGGAAGCGCCCACCGACGAGGCGGTCATCGCCAACGCGCAAGCCGAAGTCGCCAAACTGACCGCAAAATTCCCGGTATACGGAAAATAGTCGTGAGTGGCGTGCGAGCGGGATTCCCCCTCGGCGCCCCGCTCACCACACTTGCATCATGAAATGCCACTTCTGCGGCGCCCCCGATACCCAGGTGATTGAAACCCGCCTGTCCGAAGACGGCACGTCCATACGCCGCAGGCGCCGCTGCCCAAAATGCGAAAAGCGCTTCACCACCTATGAAACGGCGGACATCCGCCTGCCCCAAGTGGTGAAGGCCAATGGCATCCGCGAGGAATTCTCCGAAACCAAGCTGCGCGAGAGCTTCCGCCGTGCCCTGCACAAGCGCCCGGTCTCGGCGCAACTGGTCGACGAAGCCGTGGCCAAGATACGCCAGAAACTGCTGACCCTGGGCGAGCGCGAAATCCCTTCCCGCGAACTCGGCGAGATGGTCATGCACGCCCTGAGCAAACTGGACAAGGTCGCCTATATCCGCTTCGCCTCGGTCTACCGCAGCTTCCAGGACGTCGACGACTTCCGCGACGCCATCCGCGACCTCGACCAATGAGCTTCAGCGCCGCCGATCACGGCTTCATGGCCCACGCCCTGCGCC
>JARLJM010000080.1 GCA_031291185.1 Parasulfuritortus sp.
GCAGTCCTACACCGATCTTGTCCGGTACGTGATTATGCTGCACCGCGTCCGTGACGGGTACGTCACCATGCTCGACATCTTCCGCACCGTGATCAGCGCCGGGACACTGGAGCAGATGCTGACAGAGACTGGGAGGCGCTTCACCGCTGTCTCGTTCGTCGGGATAAACAAGACCGGGTACAAGCAATATGAATCCGTGCTGGCTCCGTTCGGATTTGCATGGGATGAAAAACTGGGTCAGCATATCGCCAGGTGGACGGAGGAACTGGAGTCTACGATTCTCAGCAAGACCGCAGCCAGTGCATCCATATATAGTCGCAAACTCGGCGATGAGGATGCGGGCGACACGTGGCGGAGCATCCACTACTGGTACTGGGAGCATTGGAAGTTCTTCCGCGATGAGGTCAAAACTTCGATCGTGCAGGGCATCGCCGTGTTCCTCTCGCTATTCGAGACGGACCGCAAAGTGCGCCGCGTCTTCTGCCCTCCGAAGGAACTGTACGAGGGCCAGCCATCGGTCAGCGATCCGCGCGGGCGGGTTCTGCCGCCATTCGATGAGTTGATCGAGTCGGGCAAGGTCGTGGGTCTGAATTTCCCCACGGCCCTCAATCCTGCATTGGCAAAGGTAATCGGCACGCTCATGAAGGTGGACTATCAGCGATCCGTGCTGTTGCGCATCCCGGAAATGGACGAGCACCCGGAGCGGCACTACCGGCCAACGGTGTTCATCTGCGACGAGTATCAGAACTTCGCCACTGTGGGCGGCGACAATCCCAGTGGAGACGAGCGATTTCTCTCGCTGTCGCGCCAGCCGAAGTGCATTCCCGTAGTCGCTACGCAGAGCATATCGAGTCTCAAAGAAGCCCTGCCTAACGAAGGCGTCAAGACCCTGCTTCAAGCCTTTCGCACCAAGATCTTTCTCTCAACGGCGGACCCGGATACAGCCCGCTATGCATCGGAGTTATGCGGCAAGGTGGACCGGACGCGCATCAGCTACACGGTTTCCGAATCATCCAACAATGCCAACGTCGGATGGTTGTCGGGTCGCACTTCATCCAGCAAAGGATCGGTCTCCGCTTCCAAGCAGTACCAGAAGCACAAGGAGCCGTTGTTTGAAGAGAACGTCTTCTTCGATCTCAAGAATGCGCAATCGGTCATCGTTGCGTTCGACGGCATCAGCCCGCTGCCCCCGACCTACTGCTATCTGAAACTCGACTTCCTGCCTGTGAGCATGACCTGGTTCGATCAGGAGCGGATTCGCTTCAACCCCCGGAGGCTGCGCAAATGAGCTATGAGGTTATCATACCGTTTTTGAAACCGATTCAATCGCTGCTCGAATCGGAATCCATTTCCGAGATTATGGTCAACCCGGATGCGTCTGTCTGGATCGAAGAACAGGGCAAGATCCAACTATTACCCGGCATTCGTTTCGAGGATGGCACACTCCAGACTGCCCTTGAAGTGATCGCCAACCGCTTCGGCAAGAAGCTGGACGCCGATTCACCGATACTGAACCTGCGCCTTCCCGATGGCAGCCGCATGGCCGCATTGATTCCTCCCGTCGTCAATCCGCAGCCCATGCTCACTATTCGAAAGTTCACCTCTCATGGATTCACTATCGATAACCTGATCGAACGGAAGACCTTGACGGAAACACAAGCTGAAGCCCTGACAGATTATGTCAAACGTGGCGACAACCTCTTGATCTCCGGCGCAACCAGTTCAGGAAAGACCACACTCGCTAATGTGCTCGCCAGTTTTATCCCGGACAGTGATCGCATCCTGATCCTGGAAGATGTAGCCGAACTCCATATAAGGAAGCCGCACGTCATCTCCGCCGAGACTCAACTCGATACGCACAATAGCCAGATCGGCTTCGCCGACCTGTTGAAGGCAGCTCTTCGGCATAGGCCAGACAGGATCATCGTGGGCGAGATCCGTGGCGCTGAAGCGCGTGTCTTCCTCGATGCCTTGAACACAGGCCATCGCGGGTCGCTTACGACCATCCATGCCAACAGCGCCAGAGATGCACTCCGGCGCCTGGCGCAGCTTGCTATGCGTGGCTCGGGAGGGGGCGTCCCTCTTCATGACGTCGAGGAGGAGTGCGAAAGGTCCATCGATGTAATCGTGCAAGTAATCAATGAGGACGGATGGCGTCACGTCACAGAGATTCGCAAATCCCCTGGACCGGAAGATCACCATCAACTGCCGGTCGCGCCATGAATCCTTTCCGATGCAAGAAACCTACTGGTCTGGGACTTCCCAGCCCTTGTTGGTCAACTGCAACCCTGCAACCTCCGTTGCTTTCGATGCTCCAGCTATTGTTGTGCGAATATCCGAAAACACCTGCTGAACTTCGGGACGCTCTGCCCAACTTGCGGGGTCCACGATCCTGTAGGTGTACGTAACCTCGGTCTGAGAGTATGCCCCAGCCGTCGCCGGTTCCGTCCACTTGACGATTGAATTGACGCTCTTCTGTCCATAGCAAAAGGCGCTGGTCTGCTCCAAAGGGCCGGGGGTCTCCCGGAGATACTTCTTACCTTCCGGCGTCAGTTCGTATCGCTTCACAGGTTGCGGCGGAGTCGAACCTTGTAGGGGCTCCAGCAATCCGTGAATGACTGCCATCGTATCGTTCGAATGGACCAGGCCGACCTGTTCGAGAGCCGCCAGCTTTAGCCCAATCCCATACTGTTCCCTTTGCTCCGATTGAGGAACATCGATTGGAAACTGGCGAACGATCATAGTACAGGACTCCCCGTGTTTCGCAAGATATTGGTTGATAGCCTTCGTGAAGTTCGCGCCGTTCGGTCTTCTTGTGCTGCTGCAAGCGGCAAGCAAAAGAAGACCTGCAATTGAAATGAAACGGATGCTTCGCATGATTGATCCTCCCTGGAGTAGATTGATCCAGTTGTCGTGCTGCATTCATGACCGTGATTATTGGGTTTCTTCCGATTTTGGCTTGGCTGGTTTCGGCCGTAATGCAGCAGTCGTAGCCGATGCAGCGTCGATAAATTCCTTGATGTAGCTGATGTGGTGATCGCGGCGGGCGAAGATGCCGCTCTTCACTGTGAGGAATTTGGTGGACAGTGGCCGTAGCACAACATCGGGACGCAATGGCGTGGCAAAAGAGCGGCTCATCAACGCCAGGCCGATTCTTCTGCTTACGAGCCATTGGGCCTCCCTGGGTAGATAGGCATCACCGACGAACCGGAGAGAGATGCCTTCGCCTTCGAAGTATTCCGTAATCTCCTTGTGAATGTCGGGGACCGCTCTCCTCGCTACGGCAATCATCGGTTCGTTCTCCAGTTCTTTTACGTCAATGCTCGGTCTGCCACTCAAACGATGGCCTGCAGGCAGGCACGCCATGAGTGACTCCTGCATGAGAGGCCGCACCAGAAGCTCCGGTTCGTGAACAGGCAGGAAGCCGAAACCTACGTGCAGCTTGCCGTGGAGCACGCGCGAAACTACCTGGTGCGTCAGCAGACTCTCTCGCCCGGAAGGGCCGATGCCTTCCGGGTAAAGTTGCACGATGGTCTCAAGCAGCTTGTCCGGAAGGTGACTTGAATATCCGATGCGCAGGTCTTTTGCCTGCGCCCTGACGAATGACTGCACGCGATCGAAGCCAACCCGCGCCCGTCTGACGGATTCGCGGATGTCGGGGAGATATATATCACCGGCTTTGGTTGGCTTCAACCGTCCTCCCAGCCGCTGAAATATCGGTGTCCCAACTTCAGTGCTCAGACCTTCGACCTGCTTCCTGACCGCAGACGTTGTCATGTCGAGCGATTTTCCGGCTGCCGAGTACGAGCCCTTCTCCGCGACTGCGAGGGCGGCGATCTGTCCATCCATTTTGATGTTGAACCGGCGCATAGCTAGACCTGTGAGCGCAAGTACAGGTCAGCTCTCGGTCGGTCATGGGGAGTGCCCGACGTGCGTTTGATAGTTTGATTGAGAAAGATGACTCCAACGGACGCGAGATATCAGGATTTCGTTCTCTCACATTAGCTGAAGCCAAGTTGTTCGTCTCCTTCGCAGACAAGTGAGCATGCTGTTGCTGCTTCCGGTGTTCAGAGAATCGGAATAGGTGTGCATTTCACAACTGACACAGGCAAACGACCCATTCTAATAGGAGGGATCTTATCTATGATTGCGCTGATTGGGAAGAACGTACAGAAATGTTATCTGCGCGTCATTTGGAACGATTCTGCTCGGAGGGTTACTTGGTAACCTTTTGAGGCTCAAGCCGAAGGTGGCCTTTCACCTAAATAATGTGTTGCCCATTCGGACGCAGCATCTAGAACCTTACATAAGGCAAAACCGGAATCGGAGAGTCCGTATTCGACGCTTGGTGGGATGGTCGGATAAACTTTCCGAAAAACGATGCCAGACGTCTGCAACGCCTTCAATTCTTTTGTTAGGATGCGGTGCGAGATTCCCGGCAGAAGGCGTTGGAGCGCCGCAAAGCGCTGCTTCTCGTTTGTCAAGACAAGAATGATTTCAGTCGTCCATTTTCCTGAAAGAAGAGAAATCGTCGCCGTTGCAGGATTACGCGTACTGTCACTTGCATGTGGGGCTCTGCTCTGTCCGCCCATCTCTGTTGGTCTCTCAGGGCAATTCGCACTGTGTTCCGGTGCCGCCCTCGTCTTTCTCTTGGGCAAGCAATTCTCTGTATCACCCAAGACTCTTCGCATCCATACATCACGAAAAGGGCAGACACATCTTTGCGAGATCAAGATGCGGTCCGCTTCGCATGCTAGAACTTCTCCGAGTACAGTGTGCCCTCCAGGATCGCGTCACCGATGTCCCATGCGATAGTCAACGTACAGAATGTGAGCTTTGATTTGGTCATCCATTCTGTACTGTGGCCTACATGCCATCTTCAGCAAGTAAAGAATGCTCGCTGGATTGCCGTCGCTCCACTCGACAAACGAGCGCAAAGTGGATTCCAGATTGGAGGCGTACAGGCTAATTCTCTCTGCTTCACGTTGGGCAAATTCAATCGCAATCGCCTGTGGCCAATTCTTCAGTTCAACGCGCTCGGACTTAAGGGCGCAAAACGCCTGTAACGCGCCAATATGCTCCATGTGGGGAGACCGGGAAGCAAAGATGACAGGGGTGCGTCCGTAATAATGCAGGTCTTTGATGATCCCAGTGACAACACGGGATGGACCATCCAGATGATCAATCACCATGAGAAATGGCTGGGTATCGAAAGCGCGATGCACGATGCCCTTCAGAGAGCGAGTCGATAGAGAACTCAAATCTCCGAGTACCTTTGCTCCTTTAATCGCCAACGACATTGAATGATGCAGTTCCAGGAGAAATTCTCGTGGGGATCGGGTCTGGCCAACGTACAAAGCCAGCGACTGACCATCAACGAATGTTTGCAGAAGCCGCGATTTGCCCACTCCTTCTGGTCCAAACAACAGCATCGATTTCCGCCGCTTCGCCTGATCGCGAAGCCGGCTCAATTCTTCCACCCGTTCGACAATGTCAAGATACTCACGGGCGGGTTCGTGCTGAATGGAAGGTGAAGGCATAGCAGCAAGGGTTCCTTTGCATGGTGGCCATAGTTAAACAGCTTGCTTTTGCACGTATCGTCGATGACTGGCCCGGATCATTTCCAAAGCTCCATCCTGGTCCTTCCACCCCAATACCTTCGTGCGCTTGCCTTCCAGATCCTTGTAGACAGAGAAAAAGTGCTCGATCTCGCGAAGAACGTGCTGCTGGATTTCGGTGTAAGTGGCGATTCCGCTGAAACGTGGATTGCCCGTTGCGTACGCCAGGACTTTTTCATCCGGAACACCCTGGTCAAGCATCTCGAAGAGTCCTATGGGGCGGACACGATAGACGCAGCCTGGGAAGGTCGGCGTGTCGCCCAAGACCAGGATGTCGAGGGGATCAGCATCTTCCGCCAGGGTTTGCGGGATGAAGCCGTAATCACCTGGGTAATGAACTGGAGAGTGTAAGTTCCGGTCGAGCCGAAAGACATGTAGGGTCTTGTCGTACTCATATTTGTTCACGCTATCCAGCGGGATTTCGACGACTGCGGTGACAATCTCAGGGCTTTTGTCGCCGATTGGGAGGTCGAGGTAGTTCGTCATTTTGCCCCTTTCGCAATAGCAGCACAGGAGCAAAAGAAAACTCCTGCGCATTCGCAGGAGTCATCAGCCTTCCGTTTCGGGAGGCGGTTATGGCGGATTCCTTCGCCGTATATATTTTATGAGCTTAGACTTGCAATGACAAGCTCATAAACAATCAACTGTTGGCACGCCTAGTCCTTTCTGCAGAACGGTCAACGCCGCGCGCGCTGCTCGTCCCACGAACAAGTCAGAATCTTGGTCGGCGACCTTCACCAAGTATGGAATCGCACCGCCAATCTTGTTTTCGCCGATCAACCAACAAATGCGTTCCCTGATTTCGGGCATCGGATGTTCCAGCGCCGCCACTAGTTTTTCGCTGTACGTTCGAGGATCACTGGTGAGATCCGCATTGCAGTGCGCGCATCTGGTCACCGCCGCATCAATCTCAGCCCAACAGTGCGTGCAAAAAGCAATCATGGGATCACACTCCGCTAGGGGCATCGTTAGCCCGCTGGAAGAATCACGATATACGCCCCGCGGCTGAACGGGATTAAACGAGCGCCGAAATGTCCTGTTCTATTCGGTTGAGCCGTTCAATTGCCGACTGTACGGCAGGCGCTCCTTCTTCTTTGACTTTCCGCGCCCGGTCGAGTGCTTGTTCTGCAATGCGGCTGACTTCATGCAGCAACTTGCGAATCTCGACCTCCAGACGCTCTCGGCTTTCCTGAATGCGATTGAGAACATCGTTTTGCACGCGCGAGCTATTCACTTCCAAGAGATGCTCCAGAAATTCCCGAGCATCTTTCGTGATTAGTTTGCGCCCACCCACAAGAGGCAAAAAGATATCGGCGAGCCAGCGCAGCGGTGATGGGGGTTGCGCGGTTCCGATGAAGTCCTCGAAAATGAACTTGGAACGCACGCGCAAACCCTTCTCCGGATCGAGCGCATGGGGCATCCGTGTCAACTCGCTAAGGCC
Organism: Parasulfuritortus sp.; assembly: GCA_031291185.1. Lineage (GTDB taxonomy): Bacteria > Pseudomonadota > Gammaproteobacteria > Burkholderiales > Thiobacillaceae > Parasulfuritortus. The sequence goes on from JARLJM010000080.1 coordinate 7,060, forward strand.
GGCACCGGCGAGCTTTCTCAGAAAGTTGTTTCCCATCTCCACAAATCGAAGGGCCACGGCGCTATATTGGCGCTCGCCCTCTTCCTGCTCCGGTCTAAGCCAAGGCATAACTCTGCGGCGCGAGACCTCCTGGGCGAGGCGCATCACCCGGCGCCGATAGTGTGGGCCAAAGCCGAGGGGCACGGACAGCAATTCCTCGTCAAATTCTTTTTCAGATTCCGTCCACGCGGAATGGAAGAATCGCTTGTGCCTTTCAACGAAGAGGTCAGAAATCCGCTGCTGTTCTGCCATAAACAGGAAATTCAGCTCGCGCATGGAGCGCTCAGCCTCGTTGATGGTTTCCCTCATAAGCTCAATGCGCCGTTCGGATTCTTCGATTGGCCGCTGAAGCGCGTCACGATCCTCACTGATAATAGCCAGCAGTTGTTCGCTTAAGCGCTGGAGGCCACGGTCGCAAGCGGCGCGAACGAGATTTCTGCCCGAGTCTTCGACTAGGTGATGCAGACTGGCCAGCAGTTTTTCCCAATCCCGCAACGGGCCGCGGTTTTCCATCCGCTCGGCGGCACTAACCTCAAAGACCTCGCCCATCGGGCGATGCAGCCGCTTCCCCAGAATCTCTCGCGTGAACTTAATCGCCGCCGCACGCTCTGGATCGCTGGTACGGTCGGCCTTGTTGATAATCAGGATTAAATCCTGAACTTGCTTGCCAACTGCTTCCACCAGTGTCAACTCCTCGCCCGCAATTGGCGGATCAGCTCCGACCACAACCAATGC
>JARLJM010000081.1 GCA_031291185.1 Parasulfuritortus sp.
GAGGCGGTTCCCGCCCTAACCAGAAAAAGTATGCCGACGTTCACGAAGTCTGCTTTGGTGAATGACTGACAATCGGCAATGGCCTACGCAATCAATTAGGTCCCAACTCCATTGACTATCTGGGTGTCTGCCATATCAAATCGTAGACATTCAGCGCCCTTCATCCTTCCACTTCTTCACCGCAGCCAGCGTGTTCTCGACGTGCTTGTCGGGGCTCAGGCTGCTGTAGACATACAGAATCCTGCCGTCGGGCGCGATGACGTAGGACGTGCGACTGGCGTAGCTGCTGAACACCGACATGACGGCGTCGTAGGCTTTCATGATCGCGCCGTCGGTGTCGGCGGCGACCGGGAACTTGCTGCGGCATTCGCTCACGGAGAAGCGCTGCAGTTTTTCGATGGGGTCGTGCGACACCCCGATGACGGATGCGCCGAGCGACTGGTAGCGGGCAATCGCCTCGGCGAAGTCGTGGGCTTCGATGGTGCAGCCGGTCGTAAACGCGGCCGGGTAGAAGTACAGGACCACCGGCCCTTTCTTGAGCGCGTCGTGCAGCGCGTAGTTGAGTATCTTGCCGCCCAGTGTAGCCTGGGCCGTGAAGTCGGGCGCCGTTTCGCCAGTTTTCAAGTCGGCGTGGGCATTCAGACTGAAGAGCGCCGAAAAGACGGCCAACAGTTGCTTAACAGTCATTGCATTCTCCCGAATATTGGTTCCAGTCTCTTGTTCGACCGGGCAGCCAGAAATTCTATCCCCGCTGCCTGCATGAACACGGAACGTGTTGGAAACAACACTCATTTTCCGGCTTGCGGATAACCACGCAAATCAACGAAAAACCCTAGTTCAGTAATGGTATGCAGTCCCGTTATACTGGCCTTCACTCAACAAAACTGGATACCCATGGAACTCGAACTCACCGGAAACGGCTACCTGGCTGACCCCTCCATCTGGACGGAAGAGGTCATGCACGAACTCGCCCGACTGGACGACAACTTTGTCCTTACCGATGAACATGTGAAGTACATCCTGTCGGTACGTGAAATCTTCAACGAGACCCTGGCCGTCCCGCCCATCCGTGACTTTGCCAAGTTGCACGGCATGGACCGCAAGGCGCAGGAGCTCTATGACCTTTTCCCGCGTGGACCGATGAAGATGATGACCAAGTATGGCGGTTTGCCACAACCGACGGGCTGCGTCTGAACGCCAGATCTGCGGATTGGGCCGGGATTTATCAACGGGGTGCAGACTCCATTGATACTGTGAACGACCACCTAGCCCTGTAGGTTGGGCTTTTTTCCATTCAGCCCAACACGCTTTCCCGACCCGATTCACGCGTAGATGCATGGACATAGCATACCTCCTGTCGGTGCATAGCCTGCCACCTGCAGTCGCCTCTGTTATGCTCGCGGCCATGTCCCCAAGGAGTCCCAAACCATGAAAAAACTGATTGTCACCTGCATCGTTGCTGCCACGGTGCTTTATGCGCCGGCCAATTCCGCCATCGCCTCGGTCCCGGCCCCGGCTAGCGAGGTCAAAGGCCAGGTACTCGAAGTCAAGGATGTCCAGAGCTATACCTACCTCCGTCTCAAGACCAAGGACGGAGAAACCTGGGCCGCAGTCAGCAAGGCTTCAGTCAAAAAAGGGGCGGATGTCACACTCGAAAACGTGATGGTGATGCATGACTTCAAGAGCCAGACGCTGAACAAGACTTTCCCGACGATCCTGTTTGGCACCCTGGCTGGCACGCAGGGTGCCGGAATGGGTTCGGCCAGCCAGGCCAAGCCGGAAGCTGACGCCCATGTCGACAAGGCCAGGGGAGCGAACGCCTACACGGTGGCGGAGGTCATTGCGAAGAATGCCGAACTGAAGGACAAGACCGTCCTGGTTCGCGGCAAGGTCGTGAAATACAACCCGGAAATCATGAAGAAAAACTGGGTCCATCTGCGCGATGGTTCGGGTTCCGCTGCGGCCGGCACGAATGACCTCCTGGTGACGACGAACGACGCGACGAAGGTTGGCGATATCGTGACGGCAAAAGGAATCGTGCGCACCAACAAGGATTTCGGCGCCGGTTATGCCTACAAGGTGATGATCGAACAGGCCACGCTGCAAAAGTAGCCGACACTGATACGAGGGCCGGGATTCAACCGGCAGGCTGGCTGTGGTTCTGACGGCAGCTGCGGAACTTTCCGGCTTCCCGGTCCAGATGCTGGCGCATGGCCGCCAGCCCCTCGCGCGAGGCCAGCATCAGGTCAAGCGGCCGACGGCCCGCCAGTCTGGCATTGGGCAGGCGCACCCACTCCTGCAGGAAATCGGGCTGCTCGCCATATCGCAGGCGCAGCACCTTGTTGATCGCCAGCAGATTGGCGACCCGGCTCAGCAATACCGGATCGTCCGCGAGCGGGCGGCCGTCCAGGTAACCTTCCAGGTCCCGCACATCGACATCGAGCAGAGTGGCCTGCTCTTCACGGGTCAGCTGCCAGGCGTCAAACAGTCGCAACAGGGCGTGGGTTTCGGCTGAACGCAGATCGACGCTGCGCGGATCGAATCGCTGAAACTCGGCAAAACCGGCGCCACACAATTCGTAGCCTTCCCGACGGCGACGATGGCGCAACTGGCGAAGCGCATCCACACCTTTTTCGTAGCTGGGTAGCGGCTTCTGGCTGACCCGCCCGGTCTTGCCCGCGCGCCCGCCGGATGAGGTGACCAGCGTCCAGCCCCCGAACAGATCTGGGGTCAACATCGCCGTGTAGTAATTCTCGGCGTTTTGCCAGCGGTAGGTCAGTGGTTGTTCCATGACTCCAGAATAGCAACATTCGGGCCAAAGCACAGTATCCATCACCGAATCAATCGGTTGCATCCACCGGGAAAATTGCAATGCGGCAAAAATAGCCGCTTGCTTGCCTGCCACGGCGACACGATTGCCGCTTCGTGGTACGCAGGAAAGCAGTCAGCGTGGTGACCGTTTGTCCCGAAAGAAGCTCCAGGCCTCCTCGGCCGCTTCGAGATCGTGGTTCTGGAGGCCGACCAGACGTTCGTAGGCCGGACGGTAACGCTCGGTCAGACTGGGCTCGATGTGGCCACCGCCGTCGATGCGCACCCGCTCCACCTGGGGCCGGTCGGCACCGTGTTCCCATAGGGTGATCTGGGCACGGGTCGGATCGTCCGCCTCGCGATGCGGCAATGCCGATGTCCGGACATCACCGTTCAGCCCATCCGCCCGGCGCCAGAATTCGACGACCGTGTCGATGGCGACGACCTGGCCCCGGTTCTTGCGGAACAGACCCACGCCGCCGCCATTGTAAGGAACGAGCGGATCGGCGGTGCCGTTGATGATCAGCGCCGAGACCGGATGCCGGGCCGGACCGCATTGACTATCCACAGCCATTGACGCCGAAGCCGCAGCGAAGGCGGCAATCGGCGGGTCGAGTTCGATGGCGAGCCGGTAGGCCATCATGCCGCCGTTCGACATGCCCATGACGTAGAGCCGGGACGGGTCGGCCTGACCGCCGTCGATCAGCCGGTGCACGACGGCCGCGACGAAGGCGACGTCGTCCGTTTTCGGGTTGTCGTAGGCATCGCGACGGCAGTCGTTCCAGCCCTGTCGGCCGTCGCCGCCGATGGCGCCGTCCAGCGCGACCACCAGTACCTTTTCGCGATCGGCGATATCCAGCCAGCGGGCCAGTGGCGAAGCCCGCCCGGCCTTGCCCAGCGTCATGGCGGCACTGCCGCCATGACCGTGGAGCAGAATCACCAGGGGATGAGGCCCGTCCGCCGGCTGGTCGGGCCGGACCAGCAGGTAGGCGCGCTGCCCGTCCCGTGTGGTGACATGCCCGGGCTGGACCGAAGCGGCACCGGCCGCAACGGCAACCAGACTCAGACATGCCGCCGCGACCAGTGCCCGGCCTTTGGCTCGGCCGGCCATCACTGCCCACCCGTGCCCGCGTTGCGCGCCATCATCCTCTGCTGCATCGCCGCGATGATCTCGTCCTTGGTCACATAGCCCTTGTGACCGGTGTCGATGCTATCGAACTGACGGGCGACCATGGGCATGCCGGCCCTGGCTTCGTCCGGGGTGATCCGGCCGTCGCCGTTGGTATCGGCCGCCGCGAAACGCTTATCCAGTTGAGCCTGGAACTGGGCGGCCCGACCCGCCATCTCGCCCTGGGCTTGGGCAGCGAACGGCAGGGCAAGCAACACGATGGCGGTTACGGTATTCAGTTTCATGATGCCTCCGATTGGGGTTCAGGATCAGCGCGACGGACAGGCCATGGAATTGCCGGCGGCATCGGTGCAGGTGGCGCTGCGGGTCAGGCCGGAATCCTTGTTGTAGGACTCATTGACGGTCATCGTGTTGCCGGTGCTGGCGCTGGTCGCGCTGGTGGTCCGGCTCTGGTCCACGGTGCCGTCGCTGCTGCGGGTGGCGGAACCGCTGCTCTGCACCGTTCCCTTGCTGCCGCTGCCCTGGAAGCCGCTTGCGTGGCTGGTGCTGCCGTCGGCGTTAACGGTGTTCGTGCCGTAACGTAAGCCGGTTCCGCCATTGGGTCCCGTGTAGGTTCCACCGCGCTTGGTGGTGACATTGCCCGAGCCATCGGTGGTCACGGACCGGCCACGTGCGAACGTGCCGCCGTTGGGGCCCTGGCCGGCGCTGAACTTGCCGGCGGTGATGCCGCCCGAAGCGTTCCCGCGCAGGATGCGTCCCGAGGCGAAGGCAGATGCGTCGGTAGCGGCAAGCAGCAGGCCGAGTGCGGCGGTAGCGAAAAACGTGTTGGCAACAAAACTGGTTTTCATGATGTTCTCCTGGTTAGTCAAGATTGGTTTGCAACCGCGAGCCAGATGGTGCTTGTGGTTCGGGATTGACTATGAGCCGGACCTGTTAGCCAGTTGTTTCCAGGCAAGCCAGAGATATGTGCAATCGTTGCAGGAAGTCGGTCCTGTAACCGTTTGTAACCATTGGCTGGTCAAAGCTGGGCGGCCGGGTTGTTACCATTGCTCCAGATTCACGGATGGTGCTGCCATGACCGACCCCAAACCCAAGATCCTCACTGTCGATGACGACGCCGAAATGCGCGCCCTGCTGCAACGCTACCTGACCGACCAGGGCATGGCGGTGCGCGTCGAGGCCTCCGCCGAACGCATCGACACGCTGCTTGCGCGGGAGCCATTTGACGTGCTGGTGCTCGACCTGATGCTGCCCGGCGAGGACGGCCTGTCGCTGTGCCGGCGGTTGCGGGTCGCGGGCGAGACGATCCCGATCATCATGCTGACCGCACGCGGCGATCCAGTCGACCGGATCGTCGGTCTCGAGATGGGCGCCGACGACTACCTGCCCAAGCCGTTCAATCCGCGCGAACTGGTGGCCCGGATCCGGTCCATGCTGCGCCGACAGGCCATGCAGGGCAGCGGCCCCCGTGCGCCGGCCGATATGCCGGTCCGGTTCGGTTCCTTCGCGCTCTACCCCGAGCGTCGCGAACTGGAGCGGGATGGCGTTCCGGTCGAATTGACCTCAGGCGAATTCGCCCTGCTGGCCGCCCTCGCAGGCAGTCCGGGCCGTCCGCTGGGGCGCGAACGGCTGATCGAGCTGGCCTTCGGCCGGGACTGCGAATCCGGCGACCGCGCGGTCGATGTCCAGATCCTGCGCCTGCGCCGGGTCATCGAAACGGACCCCGCCCGGCCGCGCTTCATCCAGACCGTACGCGGCTTCGGTTATGTCTTCGTCCCCGGAGGAGAACCGCGATGACCCTGCTGCCACGTACCCTGTTCGGCCGCAACCTGCTCCTGCTGGTTGGCCTGATCGTCGCCAGCCAGCTGGTCAGTGCCGTTCTGGTTCGCACCCTGATCGTGAGGCCGCGCATCGAACAGCTGGCAGCCTACTCGGCCAGCAACCTGGAGGCGATCCGCGCCGCGCTGGAAAACCTGCCGCTGCTGGAACGGGAACGCTACATCGCGCGTCTGAACAGCAACCGCGGCCTGCATGTCGAACCGGCGACAGGCCCAGTCAGCGGCTTCGCAAAACCGGACAGCCCGGTGCAACGAATTTTCCTGGAGCGGCTGTCCGACCTGCTGCCCGACGACCGCGCCGACGTGGAGTGGAAGACCGAGCCGAAACACACGCTCTGGGTGCGGCTCTATGTAGGCAAGGATTCCTACTGGGTCACTGCCGCGACCGGCCCGCTCGACCTCGGCATCCCACGCGTCTGGTTCTGGGTGACGCTGGCGAGTACGCTGCTTGCGGCCATCGGCGCCTATCTGATCCAGCGCCATCTGGACCGGCCGTTTCAACGCCTGGTCGAAGCCACCGGCAAGATCGGCGGCGGCAGCGAACCCATTTCACTCCCGGAAACCGGGCCGCGCGAAATCGCCGCCCTCGCCCACAGCTTCAACCGCATGAGTGAACGGCTCGCGGCCGCCGATGCAGAACGGGCGATCATGCTGGCCGGCGTCTCGCACGACCTACGCTCGCCGCTGTCCAAGCTGCGACTGGCAGCGGAGATATCTGCCGACCGGATCGAGCCCGAAATCCATGCCGGCATGGAACGAAATATTGAATCCATGGACGCGATCATCGGTCAGTTCCTCGATTTCGCACGGACCGAGTCGGCCGAACCGACGACTGTCTGTGACCTCAACGCGCTGCTGACGGAGGCCTGCGAGGGTCAGGACAGCGAACTGCCGCTCGAACTCGACCTGGCACCGCTGCCGCCGCTGTCCCTGCGTCGCCGGGCCATGACCCGGCTGATCAACAACCTGCTGGAAAACGCGCGGCGCTACGGCAGGCCGCCCATCGCCGTGCGCAGCGGCCACGATGAGTCAGGCGTCTGGTTCGTCGTATCGGACCGCGGCCCCGGCATTGCCGAAGACGACCTGGAACGGGTGCGCAGGCCTTTCGTGCGCGGCGATGCCGCCCGCAGCGGCAACCCGGGCGCCGGACTCGGCCTGGCCATCGCGGATCGCATCGTCAGGCTGCATGGCGGACGCATGCACCTGGCATCGCGTCCGGGAGAAGGCCTTTCAGTGAGAATCGAATTGCCTGACCAGCCGGCCAGGCATGGGGACAGCTAGGACGAGTCAGCGCCCGCTCGATGCATCGCAACTGTCGCCGCCGCATTCACCCGAGCACGAACCGCAACCCTGATGGCCTTCGCCCCGGAACGGCCCGAGCTCGGGATGCTCGTGCGCGAACAGCCGGTAGGTCCGTTGCACCACGATCCAGCCCAGGAGCAGGATGAGGATGAGGCCGATGGTGGAGAGGTAGACCAGCATGACTATTCCCCCCCGCCCAGACCGGCGAAGCCCATGAAGGCCAGCGACAGGGTGCCGGCTAGCATCAGCGTCAACGCGGTGCCCATCATCACGCTCGGCACGTTGGCCAGCTTGACCCGCTCGCGCACGCTGGCCAGCAGCACCAGCGCCAGAGTGAAGCCGATGCCGCCGCCAGTGGCGAAGGTCAGCGACTGGACGAAATCGTAGTTGCGCGCGGTCTGGAACAGGGCCACGCCGAGCACAGCGCAGTTGGTGGTGATCAGCGGCAGGTAGATGCCGAGCTGGCGGAACAGCACCGGGCTCTGCTTCTTGACGAACATCTCGACCAGTTGCACCGCGGCGGCAATGACCGTGATGTAGCAGATCAGCTGCAGGAACTCCATGTGCATCGGGATCAGGACCAGGTTCAGCAGGTAGGCGCAGAGCGAGGCCATCAGGATCACGAAGGTGGTCGCCAGGCCGAGCGGAAAGGCCACGGAAACGCTATGCGTTACGCCCAGGAACGGGCACATGCCCAAGAACATGGCCAGCACGAAGTTGCCCGACAGGATGGTGGTGATCAGGATCTGACCGACGGTCTCATGCATTTTGGGCTCCCGGAACAGCGACAGTGGGCGGCGCGGACTTCGCCTTGCGCGAGCGGACGATGGCGAACAGCATCAGCCAGCCGCCCATGACGAAGAAGCCGCCCGGCGGCAGGATCATGACCACCCAGGGCTGGTAGTCGGGGCCGAACAGCGATATGCCGAACAGCTTGCCGGCGCCGAGCAGTTCGCGCACCGCGCCGATCATGAACAGGCCGAGGGTGAAGCCGAGGCCCATGCCGGTGGCGTTGAGCGTGGCCGCAACCGGCTTGTTGCGCGCCGCATGGGCCTCGGCCCGCCCCAGCACCAGGCAGTTGGCGACAATCAGCTTGATGTAGGCGCCAAGCGCTTCATACAGGCCGAGACTGATTGCCTGGATGGCGTAGTCGACCACGGTGACGAAGGTGGCGATGATCACGATGTAGGTCGCGATCCGCACCTCTTTCGGAATCAGGTTGCGCATCACCGAGATCAGCCAGCATGAGGCGGCCAGCACGAAGGTGGTGGCCAGGCCCATGGAGATGGAGTTGATCGACGAGGTGGTGATGGCCATGGTCGGACACATGCCCAGGACCATGACGAAGATCGGGTTGCGCTGCCAGAGGCCTTCGATGAATTCGGACCAGTTGGTGGGCGGGTTCCTGCCGGGAATCATTTGGCGTCCCCTTTCTTCAGTTTGTCGGCATTGGGCAGCAGCAGCGGGAGCAGCTTCTCGGTGCTTTCCCGGATGCCCTTGCCGACCGCCTTGGAGGTGATCGTGGCCCCGGAGATCGCGTCGATCTCCCAGGGGTTCTGCTTGGTGCCGTGCTTGACCACCTTGACCGCATTGGCGACCGCCTTCATGTCCGCGTTCAGGCGCACGTCCAGGGCATTGAAGTTGCGCAGGAAATCAGGATCGGTGAGGATCTTGTCGCCGATGCCCGGCGTCTCGTGCATCGACACCACGCCGATGCCGGTGATGGCCTGTTTGGCCGGGTCATAGGCATACAGCACGCGCACCTCCCCGGCATAGCCGTTGGCGGCGCCCTCGGCCGCCACGCCCTTGAGCGCTCCGGCCCGGTCGTAGGCAGCGTAGAACTTCAACGCATTTTCCGGCGTGGTTTCCCCGGCCGGCTGGATCCCCGCCGTGGTGGCGACGAATTCGCGCATGCTGGTCGCGCCCGGCACGACCTTGAACACGGCCCGCTCCAGGGCGATCTGCTTGTTTGCCGCCACCGGCTTGAGGGTGCCTTCGTAGGTGGAAACGATGATCAAACCGCAGATGGTCGCGGCCAGGCCGAGCGCCCGGATCATGACCATGCTGGAGGTGGCCTGGCTCTCCGGCAAGGCGGTGACGTTCTGCTCGCTCATGCCTTGTTCCTCCCCTGTGCGCCAAACACCTTCGGCTGGGTATGCTGGTCGATCATCGGCACCAGCGCATTGCCGATCAGGATGGCGTACATGACACCTTCAGTGAGGCCGCCGAAATAGCGAATGACCACGGTGATGACGCCGATCAGGCCGCCAAATATCCAGATGCCCTTGGGCGTGACCGGCGAGGTCGCCATGTCGGTCGCCATGAACACCGCACCCAGCATCAGGCCGCCGGACAGCAGGACGAATTCCGGCGAGGGGAAACGGACCGGATTCCAGATCTGGAACAGCACGGCGAGCAGCGCCGCCGAGCCCAGCACTGCGACCGGGATGCGCCAATTCATGAAGCCGCGCACCGCCAGATAGGCGCCGCAAAGCAGGATCAGCAGCGCCGAGGTCTCGCCGGCGGAGGCCGTCGCGGCGCCGGTCAGCAGGTCGTGCGGCGCGGTCGCCACATGTTCGAACTTCCAGCGCGCCAGCGGCGTCGCCCCGGTGAATCCGTCCAGCGCCTGCTTGGCCCAGGGGCCGATGTTGGGCGGCGTCATCAGGGGGGTGGTCCAGGTGGTCGGGATGAACTCGGTGAAGCGGTGGGTCGCGTAGGCCGGCGCCCAGGTCGAGATCGAAACCGGAAAGGCCGCCTGGACAAAGGCGCGGCCAACCAGGGCCGGATTGAACACGTTATGACCGATTCCGCCGAACATCGCCTTGCCCAGGGCGATGGCGACAAAGCCGGCCACCACCGTCATCCAGACCGGGAACGAGGGCGGCAGGGTCAACGCCAGCAGCAGGCCGGTAATCGCCGCGCTCCAGTCGGAAAGCGTGCTCCCGGCGCCCGCCCAGTGATTGAACAGGCGCTCGGTCAGCAGGCAGGTCGCCGTCGCCGTCAGCAACAAGGCCAAGGCCGACAGACCATACTGCCAGACCGAGAACAGCGCGATGGGCAACAGCGCCAGCACCACGTTGAACATGATGCGTTCGACGCTCAGACCCTTCACCACGTGGGGCGAAGTGCGCAGTTCGATACGGGTGGAATTCCGGCTCATGTCGGCTCCCGTGGTTTCAGGCGGCCAGCGCGTGATCGGATGACTGGGTGGAACGCGTCATGGTCCGGTCCCGCCAGGCGCGCAGGATGAGATCCAGTTCGCGCGGACTGAGCCGGTGACCGGCCAGCGGTGCGAGCTTGTCGGCCAGCTTGCGGCAGCAGGAGAAGAACGCCCCGTAGATCGGATCGTGTTCGGCTCTCGCCAGGTAACCGCACTCGCCTTCGCCCAGGTCGAAGGCGGCCGTTTCGAGACCGGCGTCGTAGATATAGAACAACTCGGGGAAGTGGTAGTGCAGGTACTTCGCCGCCAGCGAGCGGGCCTGCATCTCGGGCAGATCGGAGAACACGTCCATCACCCGCTTGTGCAGTTCGAACACCAGCGCCAGGTCGAGATGCTCGGCCGTGGCCAGGCTGGCAAACCAGCGGTCAATGCCGGAGCGGCCCAGCCGATGGGCCACCAGTTCCGCCGAAAAATCGTTCACGAGCAAGCCTTGCTCGACACAGACCCGGACCATCATGCGCAGCTTGTCGGCCACGATGTCGTCCTGGAAATGATGGCGATGCATGAAGCACAGCTCATACAGTGCACGGGTGCGTGGATCGACGATGACGCTTGCCAGGGCGTCCTGGATGAATTCGCGGTTCGGTTTCATGATTTTCAGTCCGTTGTTCAATTGGGTCAGGCCACGGCACGTTCGCGCAGGATTCCCTTTGCGACGCGGAACTGCTGCACCAGCGGGATGTGCGAGGGACAGACGTAGGTGCAGCAGCCGCACTCGAAGCAATCGCCCAAGTGGTAATTGGAGCCCATCAGGTCGTATTCCCGGCCGGCGGCCAACATGCCCAGCATCGACGGATTCAACCCCATCGGACAGGCGTTCACGCACTCGCCGCACTTGATGCAGGCGTAGGATTTGCGGTTGCTTTCGGCCTCGATGTCGCGCCGGTCAAATACCAGGATGCCGGACACGCCCTTGGTCACCGGCACGTCGAGCGAGGCCACGGCCTGGCCCATCATCGGGCCGCCGAGAATGATCTCGCGTTCGGTCACGTCCTTGGCGCCGGCCCATTGCAGGACATGGCGCATCGGCGTGCCGATCGGCACCCAGTAGTCGCCGGGCCGGGCAATGCCGGGGCCGGTGACGGTGACGACGCGTTCGGTCAAGCCCTGGCCAGCTGGGAGGAGACGGCCCAGCATGGCCAGGGTGCCGACATTGTTGACCACCACGCCGATCTGCGACGGCAGGCCGCCGGCCGGCACTTCCAGTCCCAATGCCGACTTGATCAGCATCTTTTCCGCGCCTTGCGGGTATTTGGTCTCGACCGCTTCCACGGTGATGCTGCCATCGGCCGGCAATTTCCTGCGGATGGCCTCGACAGCATCCGGCTTGTTGTCCTCGATGCCGATCACCGCCTTCGGGGCACCGACCGCGCGCATGGCGTAGCGGATGCCGGTCAGCATGTCGTCGGTCAGTTCGACCATCATGCGGTGGTCGCAAGTGAGGTAAGGCTCGCATTCGCAGCCGTTGACCATCAGGGTGTGGATCTGGCGATCCTTGGGCACTGTGAGCTTGACGTGGCTGGGAAAGGCAGCGCCGCCAAGGCCGACCATGCCGGACTCCTGGACCGCCTTGATGATTCCTTCAGGTGTCAGTGCGTCCATGTCGCGCGGCTCGGCCCAGCGTACTTCCTGGGTCGAGGCCTCGTAGGTGCGGATGACGATACTTTCCGTCCACGGGCCGCGCGCCGAGGGACGAAGTTCAATGGCCTCCACCACCCCGTCGACCGGGGCATGTAGGGGGACCGACATGAAGCCGTCGGCCTTGGCGATGAGCTGTCCGCGTATTACCTCCTGGCCCACCGAAACGATGGGCACCGCTGGCTTGCCGATGTGCTGCGCGAGGGGGAGGGTCATGCGCGGCGCAAACGGCATCCGACGGATCGGCATGCCAGCAGTGCTCTTGTTGCCCGCAGGGTGCACCCCGCGAGCGAAACTTTTGCGCCGGAAAAAGGGCAGGATGTTCATCTGTCGAACTCAGTTGAACTTCGCTGCCCGGGCGATCAATTTGTCGACGCCGGGTTCGGCCATGTTCCACGGCGTACCCGGATGGATGCAGCCGGCCGTGCACTTCTCCGCCGCCTTGACCAGGTTGGCGTAGGTCGTGCCCTGGGCATTGATCACCACGGCTTTCTTGTCGTCGTTGTAGGCGAAGGCCTTGGGCGCAAGCTTGGTGCATTCGTCGCAGGCGGTGCATTCCGGCGTCTCGATCCAGACCGATTCGTAACCGTCGGCCGAGGCCGCCGGCTTGCCGGCGGCGGCGACCGGCGCCGAAGCGGTCGAGTCGATCGCGATGCCGCCACCGAAGCTGGCCAGACTGGCGGACAGCTTGGCGACCAGTTCGGCACGGGCCTTGTCGGCGATGGCCTGCTCATCCACGGCCTCGCGGTTGAGGCCAGCCACGTCCTTGAGCTGGGTCCAGAAGTGTTGCCGTTCTTCGCACGACTTGACCAGTTCCTGCGACACCAGCGCGCGCATCAGGCGGTTCTTCTTGTCCACCGCCCAGATGAACGGGAACTTGCCGTCGCGGTCGTCTTCCGCCAGTTCAAGGAAATCGGCGAGCAGAACCATGTCGTCGTTCCAGGTCTCGGGCGGGGCCTTCTTGAACTGTTTGCCGAAGCGGCCTTCGGACAAGGCGAAGTCGGCGAAGGTGAAGGGCAGCGTCATCTTCTGCTCGACGCCGTCGGCATCCTTGTAGGCCAGGCTGTACGTCGGCCACTTGTCATCCATGGCCGGGTTGCCTTCCAGGCTGATGCACTCGCTGAAGGCGACGCCCTGATCCGGGTCGTAGCGGAACAGCGGGTAGGCGCGTGACTCGACGGCCATCTTGGATTGCTCGACCGCTCGGTCGTCGCCGACGCCGTGCTCAACCGGGCAGACGGCGTAAATGTTGAACAACGCCGGACGGCGGCTGTTGAGACCGTCGATGTAGCCTTCGATCAGATGGGTCGGGCTGGAGATGGCGCTTTGCAGCACAAAGGAGGTGCGATGGGCCATGCCGATCAGCGACATTTCCTTGCGGATCTCCTGCTTGCCCTTCTGCGACTTGCCGTAGGGCGACATGTCGGCCACCTGGCCGATGAAGCCGGAGGTGCAGGCCTGGCCGCCGGTATTGGAATAGACCTGGGTGTCGACCACCAGCACCTTGATCGGCTTGCCCGACATCAGGGCGCGCGACAGGTTCTGGAAGCCGATGTCGTACATCGCGCCATCGCCGCCGATGGAAACAACCGGCGGGCAGAGATGCCATTCCTCGTCATTGAAGGCTTCCCAGTTGAAGTGACTGAATTGCCCGGCGTGCTCGATCGGATTGTAGCCGCCGTTCAGTTCGAGTTCGGCCATGCGTACGGCCTTGAAGCCTTCGGCCATCTTGACCATGTGGCCTTCGAACACACCCATGGCCACGGACGGTGAATCCTGGAACAGGTGCGAAGTCCACGGGAACGGGTACGGGTTGTAGGGGAAGGTCGCGCCCCAGACCGAGGTGCAACCGGTCGAGTTGACGATGCCCATCTCGGCGCGACCGCGCTTCATCGGACCTTCGACATAGCGCCAGCGCAAGTCTTTCAGTTTTTCCAGAAGCTGGGTGGCCCACTTCAGCCATTGCGGGTCGATGGGCTGGCCGGCCTTCTGTTCCATCAGGCTTTCCGACAGGTTGGCCAGGGTCAGGTCTTCACCGCGATGCGATTCCACCGCTTCCATGACGGCGCGGGTATCGGTGAAGTCAACGCTCTCGGTCAGCTTCATGCGCATGTGCTTTTCCAGGCCGGCGATCAGGCCGTCAAGCTTCTCGACGAAAGCCGCAACGCGCGGCTGCATCAGCGCCGTCACCGTGCCGGTGAACAGGTGGATGGCGGTCTTCTCGCCGCAACCCAGGCAGGCGCCGTCGCCGCAGGCCATCGAGTTGTAGTTGTGCTTGTCGAGCAGCAGGGTTTCCAGTGCGCCGATCTTCTCGTCCAGACTGTCGATGCGGCTGAATTTCTGCGGCGTGGTCGGCAGGTCGAGCCAGAACTTCCAGTCGCGACGCAAGGCTTCGATGGACTCGGGCGACTGGGTCACCATCTTCAGGGCATCGTCTTCGCAAACCTCGACGCACTGCGCGCAGCCCTTGCAGGTGTACGGGTTGACGGTGATCGAGAACAGGCCGCCGGCGCCCTTGGCCTTCTTCTCGCGATTGGTCCAGTAGGGCTTGGTGGTGGCGAACTTGAAGCCGCCCAGCGCGTCCTTCAGCAGTTCGAACTCCGCCGCCAGACGCTCACGCTCTTCGCCCTGGGTCGGGTCTTCGGCAAAGGTCTCGGCAATGGCCCGTTCATAGACGGCGCGCACGTCCAGGCCATCCTTGTCCAGCTGGCCCTTGAGCTTTTTCTCGATGGTGCGGACCGACTTGCGCAGGAAACGGGTCGGCCGGCCGCCCAGTTCGATCTTCTGCACAGCGGTGTTGAACACGTCGGCCACGTCGGAGACCAGGCCGGGGATGGCAGAGTCCGGGCATTGGGTGTAGCAGTTGCCGCAGGCGGTGCAGTTCTCGGCGATCCATTCCGGATGCTCGAAGCGGATCTGGGTCATGTCGCGGAACACGCCGGTCACGGCGGGCACCATGGCCATGCCGATGAACGGATCGACCAGGTTGTCCGAGCCCTTGCCGCTGATGTAGAAGTTGCCGGTCGCTTCCCAGAAACGATGGATGTCGGCTGCGCTGCCGTCGCCTTCCGGCTGCTGCTTGAGCATCTCGGGCAGGACGATCTCGCTCTTCAGCACCATCTGGCGCGCGCCGACCTTCATCACGCCGGCGGGGATTTCCTTCAGTTCTTCATAGCCGCGCCGGACCACGCGCAGGTTGTCCTCGACCACGCGCTTGCCCTTCTTGCCGAACTTGTCGTTGAGCTGGCTTTCGATGGCCTTGAACAGCGTGTCCTCGGTGAAACCGGCCCGCTTCATGACGTCGGACGCGTGGAAGAATGCGCCCTGGAACACGTTGCCCTGCATACGCAATTGCAGATCGGGATTGGAGGCCTCGTCGCGGGCGATCTGGAAGGCGTCCAGATAGAACACCCGGATGCCCTGATCGACGATGGTCTTCTGGACATTCACCGGGAAGGCGGACCACACCGCGTCGGCGGAATCAAGATTGCTCTGGATGATGAACACGCCACCCTTGGACAGGCCGGATATGGCATTGGTGTGCAGGAACACCTGCGGGTCGGGCGACAGCACCACGTCAACGTGGGTGTATTCGCAGTTGATGCGGATCGGTTCCGGCGCGGCCGACAGGTAATAGGTGGTCGGCTGGCCCTTCTTCTCTGAGCCGTATTTCGGGTTGGCCTTGATGTCCCAGCCGAGCAGTTCGAACAGGGTCATGGCCAGATTCTTGCCGGTGGTCACGGCACCCCAGCCGCCGACCGAGTGCATCCGCACGGCGATGGCGTCCTTGGGCATCAGATTGGGATTTTCGGAGCCGTGAATAGCCAGCTCGTTGATGCGCGGATAGGCCTGCTTGATGTCCTGGATCTGGATTTCCTGCTTGGGATTGGCCGCCTGCTCGCGGGTGAACTCCACGGAAAGGTAATAGAACGGGCGCCTGGCGCCGGTCGGCAGCATGTTCTCGACGGCGGCGATCAGGCCCTCGGGTTGCAGGTCGCGCGAGCCCAGGCCGTAGCAGCCGGAATAGAGGCGCGGCATGTCATCTTCACGGCCGTAGGCGGCATAGCCTTCATGCGGCTTGCTGCCGTCGCGGGTCATACCATTCTCCAGGCACTTGCTCACCGTGGCGCGCACTTCGCGCATCAACGGCAAATCTTCGGCCAGCGGCTGATCGGTACGCTCCAGAATGGCCACGCCCTTTTTGCCTTTCAGCACATGACCGAGCACGTCGCCCGGGAAGGGACGGAACATGGTGATGTGCGCCACGCCGACCTTGACCTTGCGGTGTTCGCGCAGCCAGTCGGCCACGGCTTCGGCCTGCACGGTCATGGAGCCCATGCCGACGATGACGTAGTCGGCATCGTCGCAGCGATAGGTCTGGACACGGTTGTAACGGCGACCGGTCAGCTCGGCGAATTCCTCGATGCACTGGTCGGTGATTTCCGGAATGTGCTGGAAGAAATAGGGACGCTGGGCCGCCACGGATTGCATGTAGGCATCCTGGTTGGTCACCGCGCCGGAAGACATCGGCGCATCCACGTCCCAGATGGCCGGCACGCGACGGCGCTTCGGGCCGTAGATCATCTGCTGGGCCGGCGTCGGGGTGTCGATGATGTCGTCCGAATTACCCAGGAATTCGGCCACCAGCGCCTTTTCGGGCACCAGCACCGGCTCGATCAAATGGGTAGTGAGGAAGCCGTCCATGCCGACGATGGCCGGGGTCAGCGACAACTCGGCGGTCTTGCGCGCGATCATGTTCAGGTCGGCGGCGGCCTGGGCGTTCTTGGCGAAGACCTGGATGAAGCCCGTGTCGTCGATGCAATGGTAATCGTCGTGAGCGCAATGCACATTGAGGGTGGATTTGGTGATGGCCCGGCAGCCCATGTTGAGCACGTAGGGCAGGCGCTTGCCGACCGCACCGTAGAGCGATTCATGCATGAAGGCCACACCCTGGGCCGAGGAAAAGTTGACCGCGCGCAGGCCGGTCATGGCCATGCCGGCAGTGACGCCAGCGGCAGCGTGTTCCGACTCGGGTTCAACGAAGATCAGCGGCCGGCCGGCGTTGTTCAGGTGACCGGCGGCAACGGCCTCGGCCCAGTATTCACCCATCTGAGTGGACGGTGTGATCGGGTAGGCGCCGGCAGCATCGGTCGATTCGCGTTCAACCAGAATCACGGCAGTATTGCCATCGATGGCATCGCGCACGCCGGGATATTTCACGGCCTTGCCTTCCACGCTGGAGGCGGCGCCCGCTTCCATCAGGTTGTTCTTCAGGTCGAATAGCTTCTTGAACATGGTCATCCCCCTCAGGACGTTAACCGGTGATTCAGATTTCGCTCGCCACGGGAAGCGGCGTAACGCGGACGATTTTCTTGGCAGCCTTGCCTTTTGCAGCATGACCGTCTTCAAGCCAGACGATGGCCCCGGTGGGGCAACGTTCGATTGATTTGCGGGTAGCCAGACTGTTGAGGCTGTAGTCGATCGCAGCCAGCTCGCCATCCAGTTTCATCAAGCCCTCGGCCGAATCCTGGACGCAACGGCCGCAGGCGGTGCAGGACACCTCGCACTGACGTTCGGCGGTATCGCCGTCAGCCTGGTTCTTGCAGGCCACCCAGAGTTTGTGGGTGATGGAATGAAGCGAGAACAGATCCTTGGGGCAGACATCGACGCAATCGCCGCAGGCCGTGCACTTATCGACATCCACCACCGGCAGGCCGAACTGATTCATGCTGATGGCATCGAATTCGCAAACGGATGCGCAGTCGCCCAGACCCAGGCAACCCCAGGCGCAATCCTTGCCGCCGCCGGCCACAGTCGCGGCAGCGCGACAGCTGCCCAGACCTTCGTAGTGGGCGCGCAGGCGGGCGACATGGCGGCCGCC
>JARLJM010000082.1 GCA_031291185.1 Parasulfuritortus sp.
CAGGCCATCGAGGCCATTCAAAAATCCGCCCAGACCGGCAAGATCGGCGACGGCAAGATTTTTGTCTGGGATCTGGAACAAGTCGTTCGCATCCGCACCGGTGAAGCCGGTGAGGCCGCTGTCTAAGGAGACAAAGATGAAACGCCTTTTCGCTACATTTCTGTTGATGGGCTCGCTGGGATTCACCGGTCTGGCTCTATCCGATGACGCGCCTCCGGCGGCTGCGCCCGCTGCTGCCACTGCTGCCCCCGCACCTGCGGCGGTTGCGGCTCCTGCCACCGATGCGGCCGCCCCGGTCGCCGCGGCGGCACCCGCTCCAGCTGCGGCGGCCGCTCCGGCTCCGGCGGAAACGCCCAACAAGGGTGATACCTCCTGGATGATCGTCGCCACGATCCTGGTGATCATGATGTCGATTCCCGGTCTGGCGTTGTTCTACGGCGGCCTGGTTCGCAGCAAGAACATGCTGTCGATCCTGATGCAGGTGTTCTCGATCTTCTCGCTGATCGTCGTGCTGTGGGCCATCTATGGCTACTCGCTGGCGTTCACCGAGGGCAGCGGCGCACTGAGCCCCTTCATCGGCGGTTTTGATCGGCTGTTCCTCAAGGGAATCTTCAACCCGGTCGACGGTAGCGTCAGCAATGCCGCCACCTTCAGCAAGGGCGTGGTTATCCCCGAGTTCATCTACGTGGCCTTCCAGGCGACTTTCGCTGCGATCACCGTCGCGCTGATCGTTGGCTCGTTCGCTGAGCGCATGAAGTTCTCGGCCGTGCTGTTGTTCTCCGCCTTGTGGTTCACCTTCTCCTACCTGCCAATCGCCCATATGGTGTGGTTCTGGACCGGTCCCGATGCCATCAAGGACGCCGCTACACTGGCGACCGAGACGGCCAAGGGTGGCTGGTTGTTCCAGAAGGGTGCGCTCGACTTTGCCGGCGGCACTGTGGTTCACATCAATGCCGGTGTCGCCGGCATGGTGGGCGCCATCGTGATCGGCAAGCGTATCGGCTACGGCAAGGAATCTTTCGCGCCGCACAGCCTGACCATGACCATGATCGGCGCCTCCCTGCTGTGGGTGGGCTGGTTCGGCTTCAACGCCGGTTCAGCGCTGGAAGCGGGTGCAACGGCTTCCCTGGCCTTCATGACTACCTTGATCGCTACCGCTGCTGCTGCTCTGTCCTGGACCTTTGCCGAGTGGCTGCACAAGGGTAAGCCTTCCATGCTGGGTGGTGCTTCCGGTGCGGTTGCTGGCCTGGTCGCGATTACTCCTGCCTGTGGTTGGGTAGGCGTAGGCGGCGCTCTGGTCATCGGTCTGCTGGCCGGCATCGTCTGCCTGTGGGGTGTCACCGGTCTGAAGAAGCTGCACGGCCAGGATGACGCACTCGACGTGTTCGGCGTGCATGCCCTGGGCGGCATCATGGGCGCCTTGCTGACCGGTGTATTCAACACCTGGTCGCTCGGCGGCACCGGCATCATGGACTACGTCAAGAACGTCCCGACCGACACCGTGATCATGGATCAGCTCCTGATCCAGGCCGAGGCAGTCGGCACCGCCATCGTCTGGTCCGGTGTTGTGGCCTACATCTGCTACAAGATTGTCGACCTGACCATCGGGCTGCGCGTCTCCGAAGAGGAAGAACGCGAAGGCCTCGATACCGCCAGCCACGGCGAGCGGGCTTACAACATGTAAGCAAAGTTGCTCCTTCCTGCCTGTCCCCCAGCAGGCAGTTTTACAAAGGCGCCGAAAGGCGCCTTTTTTTATGCCTGCCCGGCTAACAGGTATAGTCGCGGCCATGAAACTATTAATTTTTGCCGTCGGCGACAAACTGCCTGCCTGGGCCGAAACTGCCGTCGCCGAGTATGTCAAACGCATGCCGCGCGAGGCACGCATCGAAATCGTCGCCATCCGCCCGGAAAAACGCAGCGGCCAGTCCACTGAACGGATCAAGACGCTGGAGGCCGGTCGCATACTGGAAAAATTGCCGTCGGGCGCCTGCCTGGTCGCGCTCGACGAACACGGCAAGGAACTCGGTACCCGAGAACTGGCTGACAGCCTGGAAGGCTGGCTGCATTCCGGCCGCGACACCGCGCTGGTCATCGGCGGCGCGGATGGCCTGGACCCCGGCATCCTGAAGCGGGCCGAACTGACCCTTTCGCTCTCCCGCCTGACCCTGCCCCACGCCCTGGCCCGCGTGCTGCTGGTCGAGCAGTTGTACCGGGCCTGGACCGTGCTGGCCAATCATCCGTATCACCGCGACTGACAGGGTAGAATCGGGCCATGTCGAAATCCGTCTACCTTGCCTCGCAAAGTCCGCGACGCCTTGAATTGCTGCGCCAGATCGGGCTGGCGCCCGTGGTGCTGCCGCTGCGTCATGCCCAGCCCCGCGCGGATGTCGACGAGACGCCGCTCCCCGGCGAAAGCGCACTGGATTATGTTCAGCGCCTGGCGCACCTGAAGGCCGAATCGGGATGGCAGGCTCTGGCTGGGCGTCGGCTGCCGGTCCTGCCCATCATCGCCGCCGATACCACGGTCACCCTGGACGGCGACATCCTGGGCAAGCCGGCCGACACGACCGAAGCGGCCGTCATGCTGCGCCGCTATTCCGGTCGCACCCATACCGTGCTGACTGCCGTCGGCGTAGCCTACCGGGAGCGGATCGAGGTTTCGGTTTCTGAGAGCGAAGTCCGGTTCAAACCGCTTTCCGAGGCCGAGATCGCCGCCTATGTGGCCAGCGGCGAACCCTTCGACAAGGCAGGAGGCTATGGCATACAGGGCCGGGCGGCGATGTTCGTGGAACACCTGTCTGGAAGTTACTCCGGGGTGATGGGGCTGCCGCTGCATGAAACCGCGGAATTGCTGAAAGGGGCTGGATTCCAAATACTGTAGTAGCGAGTCGGGAGTCGAGGTACAGAACCTCGCTTCCCGACTCTCCACTATTCCGATCCGATCATGAGCGAAGAAATACTGATCAACGTCACCCCGCAGGAAACCCGGGTGGCCGTAACCTACCTGGGCACCGTGCAGGAACTGCACATCGAGCGTGCCAGCCAGCGCGGCCTGGTCGGCAACATCTACCTGGGCAAGGTCAGCCGGGTGCTGCCCGGCATGCAGTCGGCCTTCATCGACATCGGCCTCGACCGCGCCGCCTTCCTGCATGTCGGCGACATCTGGGACGCGCGCGAAGGCGACAGCCTTAAGCCGATCGAACGCATCCTGCACGAAGGCCAGAACGTCCTGGTCCAGGTCATCAAGGACCCGATCAGCGCCAAGGGTGCCCGGCTCGCCACCCAGATCAGCATGGCCGGCCGCTTTCTGGTCTACCTGCCGCAGGAGACCCGGATCGGCATCTCGCAGAAGATCGAGGACGAGGCCGAACGCGAGATGCTGCGCGACCGGCTGCAGAACCTGCTGCCCCAGGACGAACATGGCGGCTTCATCATCCGCACCATGGCCAACATGGCCGAGGACTGCGAACTGGCCGCCGATATCGAATACCTGCACACGCTGTGGGATGCCATCAAGAACCGCGCCAACACCAGCGAAGGCCCGGCGCTGATCTACCAGGAGCTCGACCTCGCCCATCGTGTCCTGCGCGACTTCGCCAATACCGAGACCGACCGCATCCTGGTCGACTCACGCGAGACCTTCCAGCGCATGATGGGCTTCGCCGACGACTTCACCCGCAACCTGGTCAAGAAGCTCAACCACTACGCCGCCGACCGGCCCCTGTTCGACCTGTACGGCGTCGAGGATGAAATCGAGAAGGCGCTGGGCCGACGGGTGGATCTCAAGTCGGGCGGCTATCTGATCATCGACCAGACCGAGGCCCTGACCACCATCGACGTCAATACCGGCGGCTACACCAGCGGCCGGACCTTCGACGAGACCATCTTCAAGACCAACCTCGAAGCCTCTCAGTCCATCGCCCGGCAACTTCGCCTGCGCAACCTGGGCGGCATCATCATCATCGACTTCATCGACATGGACGTGGCCGAGCACAAGGAGGCCGTGCTGGCCGAGCTGACCAAGGCCATGTCGCGCGACCGCACCCGGATCACCATAAACGGCTTCACCTCGCTCGGCCTGGTCGAGATGACCCGCAAGCGCACCCGCGAAAGCCTGGCCCGGCAGATCTGCGAACCCTGCCCGACCTGCCAGGGCCGCGGCCAGATCAAGACCGCGCAAAGCGTGTGCTACGAAATCCTGCGCAACCTGATGCGCGAAGCCCG
>JARLJM010000083.1 GCA_031291185.1 Parasulfuritortus sp.
CCGCGCGGCCTCTACTGCGGCGCGATCGGCTATATCGGCTTCAACGGCGACATGGACACCAGCATCGCCATCCGCACCCTGGTCAGCGAAGGCGGGTCGGTCAGCTTCGGTGTCGGTGGCGGCATCGTGGCCGACTCCGAAGTCGATGCGGAATATCAGGAATGTGTAGACAAGGCTGCGCCACTCTTGCGCGTGCTCGGGTAAAATAGCGCCCCTTGGAAGCGTGGCAGAGCGGTTGAATGCACCGGTCTTGAAAACCGGCGAGGGTGAAAGCCCTCCGTGAGTTCGAATCTCACCGCTTCCGCCAGATACCTTGCCGTCATACATCTTTGGTTCATTCTGCCTGTCGGCACGAATGACTTGTTTCCTGCTTTAGAACCTCAACAGATACTGCAGCAATGCAGGTGGTTTATCTTTGCGGTGCTTGTTCGGCTAAATCGGCCGAGAGCAAAGAGCTCCATGGATTTCCCTTCGATATTGGGTTCAGAGGAACGAACGCATTTACATGTTGCCAACATGGCTGTTGAGGCTGATGGTTATGATCTGTCGTAGCCATTATGGGGATATCAACAGATCTGATGTCGTGACAAGCATCCAGCGCGCATGCTTTGGTGTGCACCGAAACGCCCCGGGAGTGGCTACATGGCGTATGTGTAACATCCTGGAATTGATATAAATTTCAATGAAAGGTCGATCGGGTAATGAGGTTGCAATGCCGGAAAACGGTTTAAAGTCGAATGGGTAGACGGCGATGAGCTTTCTCTACGACAAGATGGCAGGGCTGGTCAGGAAGGCCTATGACAGCCGCATTTCCGGGCCTCCGACCTTCGACATGGCAGACCATTTTCCCGGGTCGACTCGCCTGGTTGAAGCGTGGCAAACATTACGCGATGAGGCCCTCGCCATTGGCAAGACCTTGACCGACGTTCCGCGTTTTCACGAACTGATGCGTGAGCAATCGGATATCTCTGATAACGATGGCCGGGATTGGCGTATGTTTGTCGTCAAGGCATACGGATTGCCGATGACCCGGAATATGGCAAGGTGCCCCGCATTGGTTTCCCTGCTTGCTTCGATGCCGGAGGTCCTTACCGCCACCATCTCATTTCTTGCCCCGAATAAACATATCCCTTTGCATCGTGGACCCTTTAGAGGGGTTATCCGGTATTACCTAGGATTGTCTGTTCCGGTTGCGGCGGATGGCCAGCCGGCAACCGTGCTGAGAATAGCCGATACCGACTACCGAATCGGGAATGGAGAGTGCCTGCTCTGGGACGATACCTATCCCCACGAGGTATGGAATCAGAGCAACGAGGTCAGGATTGCTCTTCTGTTGGACATCCGTCGACGAGGCATGCCGTTCGATATGGAATTGCTGACGAAGGTTCTGATCGGTGCGGTGCAGATGCTCATAAGGCTCAAGGGCCGCCAGCCCTGACTTGTCAGGTTCGGTAGATACACGGAGAGGGTTGAATTGCAGGCAGGCTATGGACAGGAAATATTCAACTCTCCAAATTGGTCTTCGCATTGTCGGGGCTTCCATTCTGATCCTGGGTCTGGGAGTCGCCGCCTTGGTATATTACTACGCAACGGATGATGCGAACGGTGTCTCTGGCTGTGAATTCGTGAACGGGACAGGGTGTACGCGTTACCCTGAAGAGGACAGGCGCTATATTCACGACCTGGAACTTTATGGAGGTCAGGCAGCGGTACTCGCGGATGAATTCAACCGGTGGATCTCCAGCCTGTGGCGAGGAAAACGGCAGGCATACACCCTCGGCGTTCTGGCTATAGGGATTTCTCTCTCATGTTTTCTGGTGGCGGATCATCTACCTGATAATTCATTGCCCGAACAAACGAAGGATCAAGATGACTGATCCACAGGGCGGCTGCCGGATCACCATGAGTTCACTTTTATGGCCGCAGTGACAGTGCAACATGGCGCCCACGAACTTGCGATCGAGACCAGCCATCTGACCCGTCGGTTTGGTGATTTCACTGCAATCGACCAGCTCAACCTTTCTGTTCCCTACGGCGGCATATTTGGCCTGCTCGGACCGAATGGGGCCGGGAAAAGCACCCTTATCAAGATGCTCACTACCCTTATGAAACCCTCAGAAGGGTCGGCTCGTGTCGCCGGTTTTGATATTGTCCAGGCTCCCGGCGAAGTCAGGAAACGAATCGGTTATGTGCCGCAACTCCTCTCGGCGGATGGTGCGCTCACTGGAGTGGAGAACCTGATGTTGTCCGCGAAGCTGTATGGCATTCCCGGTGCTGAGCAGAAGCAGCGCGTGGATGAGGCCTTACATTACATGGGACTGTCCGATTCGGCTCGTCAGTTGGTGAAACGGTATTCCGGAGGCATGATTAGGCGTCTTGAATTGGCGCAGGCGATGATCCATCGCCCGGCCATCTTGTTCCTGGATGAGCCGACGATCGGCCTCGATCCGGTCGCTTGCCAGAGCGTATGGGATCGCTTGAAGGCGTTGAACAAAGAGCATGGCATGACCATCCTGATGACCAGCCACTTCATGGATGAAGTGGATGAACTGTGCGACACCGTGGCCATTCTGCACCAGGGCCGGCTGGCGGCCAGCGATACACCCGAGCAACTCAAGGATGCGGTGGGGGACGAGGCGACCATGACCGATGTGTTCGCCTACTTCAGTGGCGGAAACCTGGACAGGGAAGGTAGCTACCGGGATGTCGGGCAAACCCGCATGACGGCAAAGCGCCTGGGATGAACGCCGTGCTGGAATTCTTCACCAAGAGCCTGGCCATCGCCGAAATGGAACTGCGCAAACTCCTGCGGGACCCGATGGAACTGTTATCCCGTGCGGTTCAGCCTGTGTTGTGGCTCGCCATCTTCGGCCAGGTTTTCAGCCGGGTGCGCGGCATTCCCATCGGCAATGTCAGCTACCTTTCCTTCATGACCCCCGGCATTCTGGCCCAGAGTGTCCTGTTCACGGCGATCTTCTACGGGATAGCGGTCATCTGGGAGCGTGACCTGGGCATCATTCACAAGTTGCTGGCCAGCCCAACTCCGCGAGGTGCGCTGGTATTCGGCAAGGCCATCGCCGCCGGATTCAGGGGTTTGGTGCAAGCCGTGATCATCTACCTGATTGCCCTTGCCATGCATATCTCGCTTCGTACCGACCCCATTGCGGTGATCGGTGTTCTGGCCGCCGTCGTACTCGGCTCGGCAGTCTTTTCGACCTTCTCTCTCATCATCGCCTGCATCGTCAAGACGCGAGAGCGCTTCATGGGCATCGGCCAGGTACTCACCATGCCGCTCTTCTTCGCCAGCAATGCGATTTACCCGCTGTCCCTGATGCCCGACTGGCTCAAGGTGGTAGCCAACGTGAACCCGCTGACCTACCTCGTCGATGCATTGCGTATGTTGATGATCGATGGCGGGCAAGGCGCGCACAGCCTGCTCATGAACTTTACGGTACTCGGTGTGGTGTTCATCGTATTCGTCTTCATCGCTGCGAAACTCTATCCGACCCTGGTCGGATAGGCCGGAATTGGTTCCCGCCTTACTCGCCGCGAACCAGCAGTACAGGCTTGGTGGCGACGCGCGCGACGCCTTCGGCAATGCTGCCGAGGAACAGGTGGCTGATGCCCCTGCGGCCGTGGGTGCCGACGATGATCAGATCGGCAGGCCAGGTTTCTGCCTCGTCGGCGAGCACTTGCGGGATGCGCTGACCGAGGGTGTCGATGTCGACCAGCCTGGTCTCGGCTTCGATGCCGGCTTCCTGGACTGAAGCCAGTGCCCTGGCAAGAATGGCTTGGCCGTTTTTCCGCATTGCTTCCCAGACTTCGGTGGGATCGATGAATTCACCGTCCAGATTGAAATATACCGTCTCGACCGCATTCACGATTCGTAACCGTCCGTGCAGTTCGCGGGCGATCTTGATGGCCTCGTGCAAGGCGATGTCCGAGGTGTGGCTACCATCAACTGCTACCAGAATGTTTTGATACATGAGGGCCTCCGGAAAATATCAGGATAGTCCATAGCCAAGTGGTTCTTGATGACGTGCACAGTGCGTACATCAAACGATGGCGAGGTCTATCCCGGTCATGCCGTCTTCACGTTATTTCCCCAGACTGCCAAACACCTTCTTCAGCAGGTCGGTGGTGCGTGCGACCGGGTTGGTCCGGATCGCCTTTTCCTCGACGGCGATCTTGCTGAACAGGCCGTCGAGTGTCTTGGAGGTCACGTAGCCATCGAGGTCGTTCGCGCTGCCGAGGAATTGCGCCATTGAACCGGCCTTGTTCATCATCTTCTTGTAGGACGCGGTGACGCCTGCCTGAGCGGTCGCGGACGAGACGATCGGGCGGAAACGTTCGGTGAGCGTGGCTTCGCTCTTCTTGCGGAAGTATTGAGTGGCCGCGTCGTCCGGCCCCTTCAGGATGCCTTCTGCATCTTCCAGGGTCATCGATTTGATGGCGTCGGAAAATACGCTGGCGGCTTCAGGTACCGCCTTCTCGGCAGCGTGGTTCATGGTGGCGACGAATTGGTCCGCCAGTTTGTCCTGATGCAGCGTGCGCATCAGTGATTCGACCTTGGCAAGGCTTCCCGGCATGGGAATCTTGACGCTGGCATCGTTCAGGAAGCCGTTGTTCTTGCCCAGTTGGGAGATGGCATTTTTGACGCCCTTGGACAGGGCTTCCTTCAGTCCCTTGGACATATCGTTCTGACTCAGGCCAGACAGCGCCGTAGACGATGGCGTTGCTGTTTCAGTGGCCGGAGCTGAAGCATTGCTGCCGGAATTCAGATTGCCGAGTTGCTTGAGCATTTCATCCTTGAAGTCGGCCTGGGCCTGGCTGGTAACCAGGACTGAGCTGAGCAGAATGAAGGCGGTACGTGCGGCGATGTGATTCATGTTTGACTCCAGGATGTTGAAGGAGAAGTGGACAGTATGCATTTCCAGACGCATGCCAGCCATGGGATATGCGTTCCAATGGCGACTGGCAACATAACCAGCATTCGCGGGGACGGAGGTCGGGGCGCTCAGTGAGGCGGCCGGTTCCAGATCGGCTCGGGTCCAAGTCGTTCGATCAGGAAATCGATCAGCACCCTGATCCGGAGCGGGATGTGCCGGTTGCCCGGCAAAACGGCGTAGATGCCGATCTCGGGGATGGGGTAGTCGGCGAGGATTTCTATCAAGGTGCCCGAGGCAAGGGCGTCAGCGGCAATGAAAGTGGGCTGGCAGGTGATTCCCTGCCCGTCGATGGCCGCTTGCAGGAGCACGTCTCCATTGTTGGCCTGAATCCGGCCATGGACCGGGATGCTCTGCGCCTTGCCTTCTACGGTGAAGGTCCAGGAGGCGCTGGCCGAGAGGGTGTAGGCGAGACATTCGTGGCCGAGCAGATCGGCGGGGCGTTTCGGTATGCCGTGCTGTTCCAGGTAGCCGGGCGAGGCGACGACTGCGAGTCGTGTGGAGCTGAGCCGACGCGCTACCTCCTGCTGGCCTAGCCGGTCGGTGACCCGGATGGCGAGGTCGACACCTTCCTCGATCAGGTTGGCGCGCCGGTCGGTGAAGTCCATGTTCAGGGCGACATCAGGATAGAGCCGGCTGAATTCAAGCAGCAACGGCGCCAGATAACGCTGGCCGAAGCTCAATGGCACGCTGATCCGGATAGTGCCGCGCGGCGTCTGGCGTTCGGCATCGAGTCCGGTTTCGGCGGCTTCGACCATGTCCAGGATTTCCCTGCATTTTTCCAGGTAGATGGCGCCGGCGGAGGTGAGGCTCAGGCGGCGGGTGCTACGGGCGATCAGCTTGGTGCCGAGGCGGCTTTCCAGCCCTGCAATGCGCCGGGTCACCACGGAGCGGGCCACACCCATTTGCAGGGCGACTGCCGCGAAACTGCCTTGTTCAGCGACCCGGACAAACAGTCGCATGCCATCCAGTTGATCCATTGTTGTTGATCCGGCAACAAATAATTGCAGATTGTCACCTATTTATGAGGCTAATGCAGGTCTAAAGTCCGATCATCGAATTAAGGTATTGCCTCGAATGATCATGACCGCAAGACAACCGACTCAGATCTACACCCGCACTGCCATTGCACTGCACTGGTTGATGGCAGTCCTGATCCTGGTCACGTTCTCGGTGGGGCTTTATATGCATGGTCTGCATTTGTCGCCGTTCAAGTTGAAGATCTATTCGTGGCACAAGTGGGCCGGCGTGACCGCTTTTCTGTTGCTGCTGGTGCGCCTGCTCTGGCGTGTCGCGCACCGGCCCCCGGAGTTGCCGGAGTCCATGCCAGTTTGGCAGCGCATGGGTGCCCAGGCGGTCCATGGACTGCTCTATCTGCTGATGATTGCGGTGCCACTGACCGGTTGGCTGATGAGCTCGGCCAAGGGTTTCCAGACAGTCTATTTCGGCGTGCTGCCGATTCCCGACCTGCTGGCCAAGAACACGGAACTCGGCAATGCATTGCGGGCCATACACGAGTGGCTCAACTACCTGATGCTGGCCCTGGTGACGGGGCATGCCGGGATGGCGTTGAAACATCATCTGATTGACCGGGATGACATCCTGGTCCGCATGGCGCCGCGGCGTCGTGCCATTGCGAAGAAGGAGCGAACATGAAACCCATCCAGTTCATCGGCCTGCTGTGTCTGGCTGTCCTGGCCGGATCGGCGCAGGCGGCGGTTTTCAACGCCGTGCAGTTGGACAAAAGCCGGCTGAGTTTCACCTTCAGGCAAATGGGTGTGCCGGTCCAGGGCAGTTTCAGCCGGTTCGCAGCGCAACTGAGTTTCGACCCGGCCAAGCCTGCGGCGGCGAGCGCGGTGATCGACGCCGATCTGAGCAGCGTCGATGCCGGATCTCCGGAGGCCAACGACGAGGTGCTCGGCCCGCAGTGGTTCAATGCCAAGGTCTTTCCTCGCGCCCGCTTTGTCTCAAGCACGGTACGGGCGCTGGGCGGCAATCGCTATGAGGCGGTCGGCAAGCTGACCATCAAGGGCCGAACCCAAAACGTGACTGCGCCGTTTACTTATGTCGGCCAGGGCGCGACGGCCCGGTTCGATGGCGCGTTCAGCCTGAAACGGGCTGATTTCGCCATCGGCGAAGGCGAGTGGGCGGCTTTCGACACCGTCGCCAATGAGATCCAGATCGTTTTCCATATCCAGGCTGCCAGTCTGCCGGCACCCCGGAAATAACCACCCCACCAGGAGAATTACCATGAAACTGCTGTTGCCTTCGCTTGCCCTCGTCTTTGCTTCGTCGGCCTTTGCCGCACCGGAGACTTTTTACCTTGATGCCAACCATACCTTCCCGCGTTTTTCCTACAGCCATATGGGCTACTCGACTCAGTTGAGCCGGTTCGACAAGACAACGGGCGAGGTGGTGCTGGATAGCGCAGCCAGGACTGGCTCGGTTGACGTGGTCATCGACACAAAGTCGGTGGATACCGGTAGTCCGCTGTTCAACGAGCATATCCAGGGTGCGGATTTCCTCGATACGGCCGCGTATCCGACCGCCACGTTCAAGTCCACGTCAGTCAAGTTCGATGGCGACAAGCCGGTGGCGGTGAATGGCAACCTGACCATCAAGGGCGTGACCCGGCCGGTGACGCTGACCGTGACCTCGTTCAAGCACGCGATGCACCCGATGATGAAGCGCGATGCGATCGGCGCCAATGCCACCACCACGGTCAAGCGATCCGATTTCAACATGGGGAAATATGCGCCACTGGTTGGCGATGATGTGACCATCGATATCGCCATCGAAGCACAGGCTAAGTGAGGGATGACCATGAGCAATCCGACAATCACCCAAAAAGCCCCTTTCGCAGTCGAAGTGGAGGCCGGCAAAAGTTACTGGTGGTGTTCCTGCGGTCGCAGCAAGGGCCAGCCCTTCTGCGATGGTTCACATCAGGGTACGGAATTCGGTCCGGTTGAGTACAAGGCGGAGAAAGATGGAACCGTGTATTTCTGCGGTTGTAAACACAGCGGCAATGGCTCTCTGTGCGACGGAAGCCACCAGAGGCTTTGAGTGAACGTTGAACGGGGCCGGTGGCTCCGTTCAACTCAATCTTCGACGCAAATCTCCTTGCGGCTGACGGCGACTAGCGTTCGAACCATCAGCCCGGCGATAACGACGCTGGTAATGCCCAACAATAGACCGGACAGACGCAGATAGAGCACGCTGCCGGTATGCTGAAGCATGATCAGGCTGGCGATGGTGATCGCGGCCAACGGGAATGAATACGCCCACCAGGTCAGAAAGAACTTCAGCCGCGCAAACCATTTGACCTGGAAAAACAGCAGCAGGGTGAAAAACAGACCGCTGTTATAGAG
>JARLJM010000084.1 GCA_031291185.1 Parasulfuritortus sp.
ACCGGCGGGAAGATGGCGACCTCGGAATCGGCCTGCAAGGGCGCATCCGCCGGCGCCACTTCCTGATCGACCGCCACCCGGAAGCTCCGTCCTTCGGCCAGTTCCGCTGCCCAGACGCCGCCTCGCGTCCGCAACTCGGCAAGCAGGCCGGTAACAGTTGCATCGGCTGGCCGGGGCAGGAACTCCTCGCCCCGACCGAACACCTCGCGCAGCCTTCCAAAATAGAGTATCTGCATCGTGCTGCCTTTCATGCCTTGGGTTTGACGGCCGACTTGGGCCGGAACACCTGGACTACGTCCGGATTGGTCTCGATGTAGGGCGCGCCGATCAGGTCCAGGCAATAGGGCACGGCGGCGAAGATGCCGTCCAGGGTTTCCTTGATCGCCTTGGGCTGGCCAGGCAGATTCAGGATCAGCGCCCGGCCCCGGATCACGCCGACCTGGCGCGACAGGATGGCGGTGGGCACGTATTTCAGGCTGATCCGGCGCATCTCCTCGCCGAAGCCGGGCATGACCTTGTCGGCCACGGCCAGCGTGGCCTCGGGCGTAACGTCACGTGGCGCCGGGCCGGTGCCGCCGGTGGTCAAAATCAAATGGCAACCAGCCTGGTCGGCCAATTCACGCAGACAGGCCTCGATGGCCGGCTGTTCATCCGGGATCAGCCGCGTCTCGCGCACCCAGGGCGTGGTCAGGGCGGCGCTGAACCAGTCGATCAGGCCGGGCAGGCCCTTGTCTTCGTAGACGCCCTGGCTGGCCCGGTCGCTGATCGAGACCAGACCGATTTTAAGGAGTTCTTGCATGGGGCGGTCCTTGCCGATAACTGGCCAAAAGGATAGTGCAAACGGCTGGTTCGTGCAGGTCCTTCAGCCGCCGGTGCGGGACATGACCCGTACCAGGCGTTCCGGCGCCTCGCGGAATTCGTGGCGCTCGGGCTTGCGGTCGATGGCGGTGCGGATCTGTTCGGCCAGTTCCGCATCGGTAATGCCGGCCCGCAGCAGCGGCCTGAGTTCCAGGCTGTGTTCCTGACCCAGGCAGAGCAGCAAGGTGCCTTCCACGGTCAGCCGGACCCGGTTGCAGGTGGCGCAGAAATGCTGCGACATGGGGGTGATGAAGCCGACCGCGCCGGAGCCGTCGCGGGTTTCCCAGTAGCGCGCCGGTCCGCCGCCGAGTTCGGTCGCCGACGGCAGCAGGTCGTAGCGGGCGACAAGCCGTTCGCGTACTACACTCAGGTCCAGGCCGACCTGGCCGCGCGCGGTGTCGCCCATGGGCATGAGCTCGATCAGGCGCAGGATGTAGCCGCCGTCGAGGGCAAATTCGACCATGCGTTCGATCTCGTGGTCGTTGATGCCGGCCATGACCACCATGTTGATCTTGATTGGCGTGAGGCCGGCCGCCTTCGCCGCACTGATTCCATGCAGCACAGAATCCAGCGTATCCCGTCCGGTGATCTTCTCGATGCAGCCCTGGTCGAGCGAATCCAGGCTGATGTTGACCCGATTCAGACCGGCCTTGACCAGCGCATCCGCCTGTCGGCCCAGGCGTGAGCCGTTGGTCGACAGCGAGATGTCGTCGACGCCGGGCAGGGCTGCGATCCGGCCGACCAGATCGGGCAGGTTGCGGCGCAACAGCGGCTCGCCGCCGGTCAGCCGGACCCTGCGCACGCCGAGCGTGGAAAACACCCGGATGACTTGGGTCAGCTCAATGAAGCTCAGCCAGTCAGCCGGGTCTTCATAGTCGGTGAACTGCTTGGGCATGCAATAGGTGCAGCGCATGTCGCAGCGGTCGGTCACCGACACGCGCAGATAGTCCACCCGCCGGTTGAAGCGGTCGATGAGGGCGGGCGTGTCGTTGCGATGTTCCATGAAGGGTCCGTGTCGGTTTCAGGCGCTATTTTGCCTTAGACGCTTTTCCCTGTTGGCCGAATGTGTTGACCACGAGGGGCTGCACGTCGGCCTGCGGCCGGTGGCACTGCACGCAGTTCCAGCGGCCCATGTAGAACTCACCCTTCTTCACGTCGACATAATGGCTGGCCGGTGCCGGAATCGGCATGCCCGCCTCGACCTTCTTGCCGATCATCTCGGGCTGGACATGGCAGTCCTTGCACATGTTCGAATCCTGCGTGATCGGCAACATGTCCTGGATGGAATGCGTGATCATCGGCGGCGCGGTCTGATAGGAACGCACCGCACGGGTATTGAACGTGCCGACATCAGGCTCCTTGTACTCGAACGCGGGCGGTGCCGGCGAGTCGTTGACACTGGTCTTGGACAGACCCATCGAGTCTTCCGGGATCGGCTGATCCCCGACCGCCCAGACGGTCATGGCCAAGGTCATGGCCAAGGTCATGGCCGCCAGTGCCGTCCCCATCAGTAAGCCTCTTTTCATCTCGTCCTCCTAAAAACCCGCTTCATGAAAAATCAATCCCTCCGCGCATGGGCACGGATGAGAGGTCTGAAATCGAATGCCAGGCTGCCCTCGGGACACAGCCCTGTACACCGGCCGCAATTGCTGCATTCGCCCGACACGACATAACCGGTTTCCTCCAGCCGTTTCAGGTTCAACACCTGCGGTTCCGGACAGACCCTGGCGCACTCGCCGCAATGGGTGCACGTATCCTTGTCGAAGCGGACCCGCAATTGCGCGCTGCGCCCGACCAGCGACCAGAAACCGCCCAGCGGACACAGATGGCCGCACCAGCCGTTCTTAAGGATCAGCAGATCAAACAGGAAGATCGCGGCCAGCGCCATGCCACCGGCGCCCAGGCCGAAGATAATCTCGCGGTGCATCATGCCGACCGGACTCACCCACTCGAACGCTGCCAGGCCGGTGACGGCAGACAGGATCAGGGTCGCCGCCAACACGAAATAGCGAGTGTTTCGGCTGAGGTGGGACATGGGCGGGATGGGTAGACGGGCGCGCAGCCAGCCGGACAGGTCGGTCACCATGTTGACCGGGCAGACCCAGGCGCAGAACACCCGGCCGCCGACCAGCAGGTAGAAGGCCATGACGATGGCCGCGCCGATCAGGACCTTCTGCTGCAGCACGTGGCCGGTCAGGAATATCTGCAGCACCGCGAAGGGATCGGCCATCGGCACCAGACCGATCAATTCCGAGGCCGACAGGTTGCCGCTCAGCAGCGGCGTCTTGGCCGGATAGTGCCAGGCCCAGTGCGCGGTGCCGAAGAACAGGAGCAGGATGCCGAACTGGGTCAGCCGGCGCAGCATGATGTAGCGCCAGGTCCAGAGCCGCGCCGCGAAGCTGCGGGCATGGACCTTGTCGACCGATTTCAGGGCGTCGGTCCTGCTGTACTCACCGATCGCACTCATAAGCCACCCTGATTCAGGTAATCGACGCCGGGCGCCTTGCCGTCGGACGCCTTAGCCGCCGCGGGTGCGCTGGCAGCCGGCTTGAAGTCCTGGGTGATCTTGCCCGTGTCCTGCCAGCCGATCCGGTAATGCTCGCCCATTTTGCCTTGCACCAGATTGCGCGGCAGGATGCGGATCGCGGCCACCTCGGTCGGGCAGGAGCGCTCGCAGATGCCGCAGCCGGTGCAGGCGTCCGAGTTGACGATGGGCCGGAACATGGCGTGCTTGGACAGGCCGCGCGGGTCGGTCTCCAGCCAGATGGCCTTGCTCCGGATCGGACAGTCGCGGTAGCAGATCTCGCAGCGCAGGCCCTTCCAGGACAGACAGTTCTCGATGTCGATCACCGCCAGGCCCATCCGCGCCTGGTTGATGTCCTTCAATTCGGGCGCCAGCGCGCCGGTCGGGCAGGCCTTCAGGCAGGGAATGTCCGGACACATGATGCAGGCCCCGCTGCGCGGTGTGAAATAGGGCGTGCCGATCGGCAGGTCGCCGCCGGCGGCAGCCAGCTTGAGGATATCGGGCGGGCAGGCATTCACGCACTGGCCGCACTTGATGCAGGCCGCGTTGAA